>JAFLDC010000468.1 GCA_017302775.1 Sphingomonadales bacterium | reverse complement strand
CCGGAAGGTTCATGCCTGCGGCCCGCGCGCGCGGGGCGATCAGGAAGAAGGCGATGCAGACCGCCAGCAGCAGATCAAACCAGACCTGATTGCCGGCAAGATTGGCGACATGATTGACCCAGAACTGCATCACCCCCTCGGTCAGCACGACCTGGAGCGACACCGCAAGAAATGCCGCGCCCAAAACGACCGGGACGAGCCAGCTCAACCGCAGCGGCGGCTTTGCCGTAACCACCCAGCCAACAAACAGCACCGCCAGACCATAGGCAATTGGCGGAAGAATGGTCAGCATGGCGGGTGGTTCCGATTCTACTGGTTCATCGTGGCGAAGAAATCTTCATTGGTCTTGGAATCCTTCATCTTATCGAGCAGGAATTCCATCGCATCGACCGTGCCCATCTGCATCAGGATCCGGCGCAGCACCCACATCTTGCTGAGCTTGTCCTTTTCGACCAGCAATTCTTCCTTACGCGTGCCAGATTTGCCGACATCGAGTGCCGGGAAGATGCGCTTGTCGGCGACCTTGCGATCGAGCACGATCTCCGAGTTACCCGTGCCCTTGAACTCTTCAAAGATCACTTCGTCCATGCGGCTGCCGGTATCGATCAGCGCGGTTGCAATGATCGACAGCGAGCCACCCTCTTCGATGTTGCGGGCAGCGCCAAAGAACCGCTTGGGCCGCTGCAGGGCGTTGGCATCGACGCCGCCGGTCAGCACCTTGCCCGAAGACGGCACCACGGTGTTGTAAGCCCGGCCGAGACGGGTGATCGAATCGAGCAGAATAACCACGTCACGTTTGTGCTCGACCAGCCGTTTGGCCTTTTCGATCACCATTTCTGCCACCTGGACGTGGCGGCTGGCCGGTTCGTCGAAGGTTGAGGAAATGACCTCGCCCTTCACCGAGCGCTGCATGTCGGTCACTTCCTCGGGCCGCTCGTCCACCAGCAGCACCAGCAGAAACACTTCCGGGTGATTATCGGTGATCGCCTTGGCGATGTTCTGCAGCAGCACGGTCTTGCCGGTCCGCGGCGGGGCAACGATCAGCGCGCGCTGGCCCTTGCCCTGCGGGCTGATGATATCGATCACCCGGGCTGACTTGTCCTTGACGGTCGGATCAAGCGTATCAAGGCTGAGCTTGCTGTCGGGATAAAGCGGGGTCAGGTTATCGAAGTTGACGCGGTGGCGAACCACATCCGGATCGTCGAAGTTGACGCTGACCAGCTTTGTAATGGCAAAATAGCGCTCACCATCCTTGGGCGCGCGAATTTCACCTTCAACCGTATCGCCGGTGCGCAGGCCCCACTTGCGGACCTGATTGGGCGAAACATAGATATCGTCCGGCCCGGCGAGATAGTTCGCTTCCGGGCTGCGCAGAAATCCGAAACCATCAGCCAGCACTTCGATGGTGCCCTGCCCGATGATTTCTTCTCCATCTTCAGCCACTTCCTTGAGGATAGCGAACATCAGATCCTGCCGGCGCAGAGTGCTGGCGCCTTCAACGCCAAGCTCTTCGGCCATTTCGACCAGCTCGGCGGAGGTCTTTTTCTTGAGTTCTTTAAGATGCATCTTGGGTATCGTTCCGTAACATTCGCGGGATCAATCTGGCCGGACGATCAAATAGGGCTTGGGGAAAGCAGATCGTACCGCGCACAACGGCGCCGTGCTTGCCGGTCAGCACTTGCAATAGAACCTGACCTGGCGCTCGTCAATCAGAACGGGCGCAGGACCACCATGACGACGATGATCGCCGCAGCGATACCCGGCACCTCGTTCAGCAATCGCAGACGCTTGCCCGTCAATCGCCGTTCGCCCCGGCGCAGCGCGGCATGATAGCCAGCCAGCCAGACGTGATAAGCCGTCAACGCCAGCACAGCAGCCAGTTTTACGTGAAACCAACCCTGCGCGAAGGCTCCGGTCACATAGGCCAGGCTCAATCCCAGCACCCACGATACGATCATCGCCGGCCACAGGATGATCTTGAGCAGCTTCCCCTCACGATCGAGCCAGATGGCATTTTCAGCAGAGTCCTCCGCCGCTTCCTGATGATAGACGAAATAGCGCGGCAGCATAAACAGGCCGGCCATCCAAAAAATCACGAAAATGATGTGTCCGGCCTTGAGCCATAGATAGGTCATGGAAAGCACCCAGTTCATCCGTTGCCCGATAGCCTATTCGCGCCACCCGCGCACCAAGGTCAGCAACTGCCCGACGTGCTCGATCGGGGTGGTCTGCCCGATCCCGTGGCCGAGGTTGAAAACATGGGGCCGGTCAGCAAAGGCTTCAAGGATGCGCAGCGTCTGGCGCTCCATTTCCGCCCCGCCCGCCAGCAACAGCAAGGGATCGAGGTTTCCTTGCACCGCCATCCCGGCCGGGATGTTACCCGCCGCCCATACCGGGTCGATCGTCTCATCGAGCCCCAGCGCGTCAACGCCGGTCTCGCGGGCATAGGCCGGCAGCTTCTCTCCTGCGCCCTTGGGAAACCCGATCACCGGAACCTGCGGAAAACGGGCCTTGATCGCCGATGTGATTGCCGCATTGGGGGCGATGACCCAGCGCTCGAACTCGGCCGGGGCCAGACTGCCGGCCCAGCTGTCGAACAATTGTACGGCCTCAGCCCCGGCCATGATCTGCCCGGCCAGATATTCGATCGTTACGGCCACGATTCCATCAATAATCGCCTGGAAAGCCACGGTATCGCCATAGGCCATCGCCCGGGTGACATGCTGGTCGCGGCTGCCCTCGCCCGCAACCATATATGTGGCAACCGTCCACGGACTGCCGGCAAAGCCCAACATGGTCTT
>JAFLDC010000467.1 GCA_017302775.1 Sphingomonadales bacterium | reverse complement strand
CCGCACGGCCCGCTCCACCGCCGCGACATTTGGTGGATAGTCCATCTGCCCGGTGAAGATCAGACGTGGCCCAGGAGACTCCTGCAAGGGCGCTTCCGGCACTATCGAAACCGGGTCGAAACTGGTGCTGTCGATCCCGTTGCGCAGCGCCATTACGGCACATTCGTCGCGATCGGTATCGGGCAGGCGTTGCGCGAAAAGGTCCGCCTCTTCTGCCGACACCAACAGGCTCATCGTCGCGCGGCGGGACATGCGCACTTCCTCGCGCTGCAGCAGCCGGCCTTCGCGCGCATCAAGCCAAGCGCGCGGTCCAGCCCCATTTGCAGCATAGGCCTCGAACTTTGCGGAATCGACATCGACGAAATCGAGCAGAACCTGACCGGAGAACCAGTCCGGTACATACTGGCCCATCTGCCCGGAAAAGACGTAAATCGTAGCGATCGGCCGTTCACGTAGGGTTCGCTCGACATAGTCGGCCAAACGTGGGCTATGAAACGCCGTCAAACTCACCGGTTTTGATCGCACCAGCGCCTCTATACCCGCCACAGCGAGCGGCTTGGTCCGGCGAACCAGGCAATGGCTCGCGGCAAGGCGAGCCAGTTGTGGTTCTTCTGCAAGGTCCAAATCAGTTTCGGCAAATGTCGCCACATGAACCGGAGCGTTTTTGGCAATATGCCGCAAAATATGGCTCGACCGGATCTTGTCGCCGCGGTCTGGTGGAAACGGCATCCGGTGCGCCAGAAATAGAACTTCACCTTTCACGCCAGCCCCCGCGCGATGTGCGGTCCGACAAGGTTAGCGATCGACAGGGGCAGCCGCTTCCAAAGGGCAATCCGGGCAGCATGCCGCGCGCTGGTCGGATCAGCATCCCGCGCTTGCGCACCGGGTGCTGTCCATGCAGCGTAGCTTAACGGTTCCGCTTCGAAGCCCCAGTTTTTCTTAAAGTCCGCCGGGCCGCTTCCGGTCTTTGAGCGACCGAAATCGAACGAGGTGCAACCACGCCGACGGGCGTGCAGCATCAGTTCGAAATACATCCGGTCATTGGCGCGCAGTCGCCGCGCGTCCCAAGTCCCGCCGCCCCAGAAAGGCATGACTGCGCCCTTGTGATAAAGCGACAGAACACTGGCCACCGGCTGCCCGGCGTGCCGGATCGTCAGAATATCGGCTGCGTCGCCAAATCCATCGAGAACTTCGGCAAAAAGGGCGCGTGGAAAGACCGGTGTACCGAGGTTGCGCACGCTTTCGGCATAGACGGCGTAATGTGCCAATCGATCCTCTGCTCCGCTGCCGATCGTGACTTGCAGATCGTTCGCCAGGCCCTTGCGAACTTCGGCGCGCTGTTTGCGCGGTATCCAGGTGAGCTGAGCGTCATCGTCAACCGCCAATGGCGCGGCAAAACCACAATGCGAATCGTGCCTGACTGTCCACCCGGAACCGGACTGCGGCAACTGTCCGCCGCGCAATTCAGCCGCCGGGCAGGACCGACGTTGCGCGAGTTCTTCCAATGCCGTCAGCAAACCCTGTCCGATCCTTATATCGTCGGCCAGAACGCCGCCGCCAACACCAAAACCGCTCGACACCATGACGCGCCCAAACAGCGGCGAATGTGCTTCAATCAGCGGAAGGTATCCCGCCACCACACCGCCGCGCTCGGCGATGAGCGCGATCGCGTGATTGCCGGATCCGCGCGCGACCGCGTTCAGCCATGCCGGGCGGTGGAACGCCGTGCCGCCGGGATGTTCGGCAACATAGCCTTCAAGACGCGCGCATTCGTTCGGATCCTTCAGATCCGTTTGACGCAAAGTCAGGCTATCCGGTTTGAAGGGAGCGTTCACGCAGCCAGCTCCACGGCCAGCGCGGCTTCGCGATGCGCCAGCACGTCCATCCGGCCCCATTCGAACTCCCGAACCAACTGGCGCAATTTTTCGCCCATGACGTCAAGGTTGGTATAATGCCTGACCCTTGACTTGAGCGAGGCATTGGGCACGCGCGGCTGGTCTGGATCGATCTCCCACGGGTGAAAATAGAATACTGCCGGTCGTTGATCGACAGTGTTCACCTGGCGGATCGCCCAGCGTGAAAATGCATAAGGCAACACACGGAAGAACCCACCCCCACCGGCAGCAAGCCGTCGCCCGGCGAAATGCGCCGTCGTGACCGGAATTTCGATCAGCTTGGACCAGGGTAACGGCTTGAACGCAAACCGGGGGGCATCCCGCCAGCCATAGTGATCGTGAGTGATCGGGGCGACGGACGATGAATATTCGAAACCTTGGTCCGCCAGCGCCATGTAAGCCCATGGGGTGCGCTGATCGATGGAAAAGCTGGGCGCCCGGTAGCCGGTGATCCGCTGCCCTGAGGCATCTTCCAGCACCTTGCGACTGCGCTCCAGATCCGCGGCAAAGGCGGTCTTGTCGAAGCGGAAAACACGCTCATGATCCCAGCCATGACTGGCCAGTTCGTGACCGGCTTCCACGATTTTCCGCATCAGTCTGCCATGCCGCTGTGCGACCCAGCCCAACGTGAAGAAGGTGGCCTTCACATCCGCTTCGGCGAACATGGCCAAGATCAAGTCGCAATTGCGCTCCACCCGGTCGGTCAGAGAATCCCAGTTATCCCGGTTTATCACGCCTTCGAAGGCACCAACCTGGAACCAGTCCTCGACATCAACCGAAAGGCCATTGACCACTGCAGGGGATACCATCGCGGCCGACCCGTTCAGCAATCAGGCCGCAGCGCGGCTGGCGTCGTCGGCCTCGATCCACTCGATCAGCATGGTCAGCGTGTGCCGGATCGTGCGTTCC
>JAFLDC010000466.1 GCA_017302775.1 Sphingomonadales bacterium | reverse complement strand
GCGCAGCGTGATCGACGGCAGCGACTTTGGCGATAACGTGCTGGCCGCACTGCCCGATACCATCGCCCAGACCATGGTCGACGTGGCGATGCGAACGGTCGCGCGGGGCGGGGGCGGGGGCGGTGCCCTGAGCCTCCTATCCGGTGACGAACTGGATCAGGCGATGGCCCCGACCATGGCCCGGATCCAACGCGACGCGCAGGACCGCCTGGCCGATGATGAGGCGGCGATGTGGGCGCAAATGCGCACCGCGCAAGATGCGCGCATCGCAGCCTGGCAAAGCGAAGGTCAGAACGAAATCGTGGTTACTGCGGATCGAAAACTGAGCGACAGTGATCGCAGAAGAGGCGCGGCGGCGTTGGACGCCCGCGTCTTGCGGCAAGACCGAGCGGAGCAGACCGCAGCTGGGCAGGGCCGGGCATTGGCTGGTGTGCCAACACATAAGAAGGCATTACCTCCGCTAACCTATGGAGGGTACTCGGAGAATCGGGGAATCTATGACAACCGCTTGTTGAATGTGACGATATTCCAGATTCGCTATGACCCGGATGCTTCGAAATACGATTGGGGCCCGGTTGAACAAGGGTTCGCCGACGACCTTGCTCAATTGGAGCAAAAGGAGGCTGATGCTCGGGCCCAGGCCCTTTCCGTGCAACCCTTCAGCCTTGATCTCGGTGGATCCGCGCAAAAACCAGCGTTTGACATGAAAGCCATGATGAGTCCAACTTACAATGGCTTGGCTTTTACGTCGAGTTCGACTAGCCAGGGTTCCTGGTCGCAAGGGCGAGGAATCACGGCTTTCGATAACGCAAAAACTGAACTATTCCGTGCTACCGAGTCTGGGTATGATTTGCGCGATAGTGCCTACAATGATTTTAATAATGGTCATTATGCCAAAGGCACGTTTAAGTACTTTGGCAGTCTCGGATTGAGAACGCTACAATCTCTTCAGGTCCCATTTACGTTAACAACATCTGCTGTGCGAGGAAATGGATTTGAGCCAACCTCGATAGATCGTGCTGACGGCGAGGTGTTGTCTTTATTTGCCGGTGCAGCAGGATTGGCACGGAAGGGTGGGGTGAAGGTCGCTACATGGCGGCCTGCCGCAGAGAGTGAATTCGTCGGGCCGCTGATCGGTAAGTCCGGGTTCCGCACCAGCTCGGAATTCGCCGAAACAGTCGGCACCCGATACCAGGGCTTTGTCGATGAAGGCTATGTGAGGGCTTTACGAGCGGAAGCGAATGGGCAACTATCAGGTCTCAAGAGCACGCGCATAGGCGATGCTGTTGATCGCTTCAGTCAGGCTCGCTTGAGTGCTTACTTGAGATCGGAAGGCATCGCGGAAGGGCCAGGAAAGCTCATTCAAATCAACCGTTGGTTACCCGATCCGGCGGGGTCGGGTCTCTATGTTCGTCCCGATGTTCGCATTCCTGCCGCAGATCGCATTTTTGATGCAACGGTTGGCTTCAAAGCTCCCGGTAGCACCCAGATCACTGGCTTCAGCCAATATTCTGGCGGCAACTACATCACTGTAACTCGGCCCGCAACCCTACCCAGTGGTGGCAGTTATTCCATTGTTCCTTGAGGTAATACCATGTTTGTAGTGAAAAGTGTTGACGACCTCTGGAATCACATTGGGTACGTCTTGCTGTGTGCGCCGGACGATTTTCCGCGCGAGGACTTCTTGGCCGACGATCAGCAGATGAACCTTGATCGGGCGTTTGAGCAGCTGCGACAGGGGGTGGAGATCGCCTATCCGGAGACTGAGTTTGCGGAGAAGCGGGCGCTGCTGCACGGCATTTTGGACCGGTGCTATGCGCAGTATCAGGCGGGCGAAAATATCAAGGCGGGCCACCTGCTCAACGAGTTTCAAGACAACATCTTCAAGCCGGAATGAGCGTCGCCTCATGCCGACGTCTGCAAATCAGGCCGCTTCCCCGGATCGGTGCATTGGAGTGAGCTACAACCGGCACACCGTACGCAGGGACCTGCTGGTGCTATGGGCTTGAGCTGGAGGGACAAAGCGGCGTTTTGGGGCAATAGTCACTTCTCAATCACATTACCGCCATGACGGTAGAGTGACTTGCTCGGTGCTCAACCTGTTGTAATCGCGGTCATTCCTGCGCGGTTCGCCTTGCGTTGAACTGATTTGCGCTTGGTGGCGGGGCGTGTTGATCCGATCCTTGTTTACAGAGCAGCAAAAGGCTCCGCCAAGGGGCGCGGGAGTGGTGCCCTCCCCGGTGTGGTGCTGAACTGCCATGCCGCCGAATTACGGTGACAGTTACAACTACCCCAAACTATCCTGACTTCCAGCGTGATACGTTCTCCCGCGTGCTCCAGCCTGTCCTACACAGCACCGATCTGTCAAACTGCCCGCGCCATGGCGATTGCCTGCGTTGCTGCGCTCCGCCCGCCGGGGCACCCGCTCGCGGCGAACTGCACATAAGGCGACCTAAGGTAACAGCTAAAGCCCGCTACGCGTGGAGCTTTGTTACCTTTGCGGTGCGATCGTCGGCGGCGCGATCGCGGGGGCGGCCAGTTCGGTGGCCAGCCAGCTGGTCGGGCTGGCGACCGGGATCCAGGACAAGTTCAACTGGAAGGGGGTTGGCCTGGCCGCCATTGGCGGCGGAGTCGGCGGCGGACTGGGTGTAGCGATGGGGCCGGGCGGGGTCTTCGGCAAGGAGGGGCTGAACGTTGCGGGCAGCCGGTTCCTGACCGCGGCGGCGCGCGGCACGGTGAGCAGCGTGATTAACCAGGGGATCGGGGTTGCCACCGGGCTGCAGGACCGGTTCAGCTGGGCCGGCGTGGCCGGGGC
>JAFLDC010000465.1:1139-2816 GCA_017302775.1 Sphingomonadales bacterium | reverse complement strand
AATCGTTCAGCACGAGTAGGCACTCGACCTCGATAAGGCCAAGCCCTTCCGATGTCCGGTGCGTGTTGACCGACTCGACGGCCCGCCTCAATTCCTCAATGAAAATAAGCGGCGAACCTGGCGCACCGCACTTGTAACGTCCGCCACCGGCAAAACCGTCGACGATCGCCAGGCGAAACTTTTCCATCTGGGGAAGCTGGCAGCGCACCGTCAGATATTTGAAGAAGTATTCCCTGAGGATCTTGTGTTTGCGCCGCGAGTGGTCCTCGAGGATTGCGCCATCTACCCACTCATACGGTTTTTCAGCCATTCAGTCCCCTTGCCGACGAACGGCACGTTGCATGTCAAACGGCAGCGACAAACGCCGACGGCATCTCGTCCCAGGTCTTGCCTCGATATTCTCGGCCGTTGGCCTTCTTCGAACGGCGCTTGTTGTCCTTACCCCAGGTGCCCCATTGCTTGAAAAAAAACGCGGTCTCGAACTCCAGGCATTGATCGTGGATCTCGTCGATCCAGTCTTCCTTGATTGGGCGGGCGGAGCGACCGCTTTCGCCGCCTACGATCGCCCAATCAATTCCGCGAAGGTCAATGCCACCGACCGGACCGATCAGAGGTTCGAAGGACAAAAACCGGATTGCCGCCGGGACCGTTCGAAGGTGGTCAATCCGTTCGACGACATCGGCGTTTTCGATGCTAGTCCCCAACCATACATTGGGCAGAACGTCGCCGATGAGAGTGGTCGTAATCGATGCCATCCTGTCCGGACGTTTGGTCAGAATCTGGTAGTTGTGATGCGGCGTTTCCCGCATCACCTTCCAGACTTCCAGGATGAAATCATCGCTGACCTGTTCGTGGAACAGGTCGCTCATCGAGTTGACGAAAATCTTTCTCGGCTTGCGCCAGCGCAGTGGTATTTTCAGCGCCTCGCGATCTTCCCGAATGACGCCGTTCCAGATCGTGCGTTCGCCGCTTCGCCGGGTAAGTCCTTCGTACTTGGCGACGCCCATAGCTTCGAGGCGCCGCGCCATTTCCATGGCATAGCAATTGGTGCAGCCGGCACTGACGATCGTGCAACCTGCAACCGGATTCCACGTTGAATCCGTCCATTCGATCTGTGTCTCAGCCATGCTGACCTCGCTGAACCCTGTCAGCCTGAGCGCAGCTTAACATGGATGGAACATTATGTGAACACGGCTTGCGCATCATGCAGCCTCGACTCCATGAGCCTCGAAGGCCACCCCAAGCCGCTTGCGGACGGCGCCGAAGATGGCGGCGAGATTGTCCATGCTGGGATTGCCCTTCTCGGACAACATGCGGTGCAGGCTCTTGCTTGGGCGCTTGGTCTCGGCAGCGAGATCTTCGAAGCCGACCGAGGCATTGACCAGATCGCGCAGGATCAGGCGCGCGACATGGGGCTCGCCGTTGAGAAAGGCGGTTGCCGCTTCGTCGAGCATGGCCTTGGCGAAGGCAGGGTCGCGCGCAGCACGCTCCTTCACCGTTTCCTTGAAATCGCGGGTCAGTGCCACCTTGCCTAGTTCCTTGCCTTCTTCGCCTTGGCCTTCCGGCCTTTGTACTCGTCAAGCAGCGCACTTGCCTGCCTGATATCGGACTGTTGCCGCTTCTTGGTTCCGCCGACAAACAGGATGACCAGTTGCTCGCCGTCCTGGGTCACGTAAA
>JAFLDC010000465.1:0-1129 GCA_017302775.1 Sphingomonadales bacterium | reverse complement strand
TATCCCGGACCCCAATCGATACGGTATTCACCCAGCCCGCCGCCGATCCATTTGACGTTCGACAGATTGCCGAGTTCCATCCGGACAATGGCAGTCGCCACTTTGGCTGCGGTCTGGACATCGAGATCATCGAACCAGCCCCGAAATGGGCAGGTGCCATCTTCGCGGACATACTCCTCAACAATCACATTGCACCGCCATAGGTAACATATTCGTTACTATATGTCTAGGCTGCATTGGTTGCATCCTGCGCAGCGCTGTGCTGGTGGACGAGGGCGACCACGGCTTCGCGGAGTTTTCGTCCGCTGGTGTCGTCCTTGCCGAACCGGGTCTTCAGCGCCTGAAGCAGTTTCTGATCTTCCAGCGTCAATGGCCCGGTCTGCGCGGCACTGGGCAGCAAGACAGCCGCGATCTTCTTGCTGACGCGATTGGCGGCCTTGCGTGACGGCTCGTGCTGAATGTGAGCATAAATCGCGGTCGAGCGGGGATTGGAGTGGCCGAGAATCGCGCCGGTCAGCGCGATCGCTTCCCCGGTCGAGATCGCGGTCGATCCGATCGTGTGGCGCAAGGTGTGCGGGGTGACGCCGGGCAATTGCGCCTTCCTGATCGCTCGAGCCCAAGGAGTCTTTGTTCCCTGGAAGTGACCTTCGCCGGTGTCGGCAGGGAAGACGAACTCGCAATCGTCGTTCCGCTCGATCTGTTGGAGCAGGGTCAGGGCCGCTGTCCCCAGCGGACGCACCGACTGGCCGGTCTTGCTGTCCTCTAGCACGAGCAGGCCGTTGTCGAAGTCGACCTCATCCCATTTGAGCCCGGCGATCTCGTTGCGGCGGCAGCCCGTCAGCGCCCAGAGTCGGGCGATGTTGATCGCCTTGATGTTGGTACCTTCGCTTTCGAGCTGGTCGAGTGCGCTACCAAGACGTCCGACCTCTTCGAGCGTGAGGAAGCGGGTCTTCTGGCCGTCGGTCTTGCGCACGGCGGCGTTCTCGACCGGATTGCGCTCGACGATCTCGCTGCGCTTGGCGAAGCTGAAAACGGCCGAGAGGTCACGCACGACCTTGCGGGAAGCGCCCGGACCACCCTTGACAATGATGCGCTTGCGCGGGCCGAGCTTCTCATTCTTCGCGGTCTT
>JAFLDC010000464.1 GCA_017302775.1 Sphingomonadales bacterium | reverse complement strand
CCGTTCTTCGGGTTCGGACACGCGGCAATGCACCAACACCGCCACCGATTCCTCGCCGCTGTCGGTCTCGACGGAGAAGGCCGCGATATCGCCGTGGTTGAAACCCGGCAGTTGCTCCACCGCCCATTCGATGTCCTGCGGCCAGTGGTTCTTGCCGTTGATGATGATCATGTCCTTGGCGCGGCCAACTATGAACAGGTAGCCATCGACCAGATAGCCCATGTCGCCGGTATCCAGCCAGCCATCGACCATGCAGGCCTCGGTTGCTTCGGGATCGCGGAAATAGCCGACCATGACGGACGGCCCCCGACACCAGACCTTGCCGATCTGGTGATCGCCCAGCGCCTCGCCCCGGGCGCCACGGATTTCGATCGCCATATCCTTTACGGCCTTGCCGCAATTGACGATCGCGCGGTAGCGGGCCGGGCGGTTGAGGTCGCGCGGGGCACCGGACAGGCGTTCCTCCTCGACCAGTTCAACCCGGATGCCTTCGCCGGGCGGCATGATCGTGACCGCCAGGGTGGCTTCAGCCAGGCCGTAGCTTGGCAGAAAGGCGCTGGCCTTGAAACCGGCGGGGGCAAAGGCGTTGACGAAGCCCTGCATTACGTCCGGGCGGATCATGTCCGCACCATTGCCGGCGATCCGCCAGCGCGACAGATCAAACCGTTCCGCCACATTGCTCTGGCTGGAGATGCGCCGGGCGCAGATGTCATAGCCGAAGGTCGGCGAATAGCTCAGCGTCGTTCCCGGATTGCGGCTGATCATATCGAGCCAGGCCAGTGGGCGACGAGCGAAGTCTTCGGTCTTGATGTAGTCGGCCGAAACCTGATTGGCGATCGGCGACAGGAAACAACCGACCAGCCCCATGTCGTGATACCACGGCAGCCAGCTGACGCAGCGATCGCTGTCTTGCAGGATCATGCCTTCGCCGTGCCCGGCCAGATTGTTAAGCAGTGCGGTGTGGGTCACCGCGACGCCATGCGGGAAACGGGTCGATCCGCTGGAATACTGCAGATAGCAAATATCATCGCCCTTGGCGGCGGGCAGCGCAACATCGGGGGCGGGGCGCGCAGCGAAGTCCTCCCAGACGATCCCTTCGCAGCCTTGCCGATCAGCCGCGGCCCTGGTCATTTCGGCGATTTCGGCGGGATAGAACAGCACCTTGGGATCGCTGCTGGCGAGCTGTACCGCCAATTGATCGATATAGGCATCCTTGCCGCCAAAGCTGGTTGGCAAGGGCAGCGGCACCGGCCAGGCCCCGGCATAGATACAACCGCAGAACAGTGCGGCGAATTCGGGCCCGGTTTCGGCGATCAGGGCCACTCGGTCCCCCTTGCCGATCCCGTGCGCGGCGAGGCGGCGAGCCGCGGCAAGGGCATCCGCGCGCAGTTCGCTGAACCGGTAAACCCGCTTGAGCGTGCCGCGCGGATCGTGGAAATTAAGACCACGCTGCCCGGTTGCCGCATAGTCCAGCGCTTCACCAAATGTCGCAAAAGTGGAAAGCCGGCGGGGCAGATCGTCTTCGTTGGGGGTGGCAACCAAGGCCGCATCAGCGGTCGGCTCCAGCAAGGAAGCATCGGTCATGCGCGAAAACCCGTTCTAATTCAACGCGATCCACTGGAAATTCAGCATCATCGCAGGTTTAAATCACTGCCGACCGGATCGGTCTGCAGCACAGGCTTTCCCAATCGGGGCACAGTGTGGCACGAATATGGCCGATGACTGGCCCCAGGATGAACAGGCAAGGCGCCGTGCGGCGGGAAAAGCGTCCACCCAGGCCGCTTGATTCGGCGCGATTGGAAGAGCTCGCGCTTGCTTATGTAGCGCGGTTTGCAACCAGTGCTGCCAAGCTGGAGGGCTATCTTGCCCGCAAGCTGCGGGAGCGTGGTTGGGACGGGGAAGGCCCCGCGCCGGTCGCCGCGCTGGTCACCCGGTTCGTCGCCAACGGCTATGTTGACGATCTGGCTTATGCCCGCGCCAAGAGCGGCAGCCTGCTGCGGCGCGGTTATGGCGAACGCCGGATCGCGCAGGCGCTCCATGCCGCCGGGATTGATGAGCACGTGCGGGACGAAGTGCGTTCCACTTCCGCAGCGCAGCGCCGGGCGGCCCTTGCCCTGGCGCAGAAGCGCCGGTTTGGCCCGTTCGGAGCAGTGCCACCCGATCATCCGGTGCGCGAAAAGCAGATTGCAGCAATGCTGCGCGCCGGGCACCGGCTGGACAGCGCGCGCGAATTGGTCAATGCCTCCAGCCCAGAGGCCGCGCTGGCGTGGGCCGACCAGACTGAGGAAGATGCGTGATGATCCGCCCCCTGATGCTTGCCGCGCTGGCTGCAGCGCTGGCGTCATGTTCCCCTAACAGCGGAGAGGCAGCAGCCCAATCGACCCAGGCTGCGCCGATGGCGCACCCGGTATCGGGCCTGCCGGTCGTGCCGCTGCGGGTGATCCATGGCGACAAGACATTTGCCTTCAGGGTGGAACTGGCGGGTACCCCGCAGGAACAGGCCAAGGGGCTGATGTTTCGCACCGCGATGGGTGCGGACGAGGGAATGATCTTTCCGTTCGATCCCCCGCGCGGCGCAAGTTTCTGGATGCGTAACACGGTGATCCCGCTCGACCTGATCTTTATCGGCCCGGACGGCCGGATCAGCAATATTGCGGCCAATGCCATTCCCTATGACGAAAGCCCGCTTAATTCGATCGGTCCGGCGAAGGCGGTGCTGGAACTGAACGGTGGCCGGGCCAAGGAACTGGGGATCGTGCCGGGAGACCGTGTAGAGTGGTGAGCGAGCGCCTTGCCTAAACGGGGCAAGAAAGGCTAACGGC
>JAFLDC010000463.1 GCA_017302775.1 Sphingomonadales bacterium | reverse complement strand
GACCCGGTCGATGGGCAGCGGTTTGCTCGCAGATTTTGGCATTGCAACCCGATGGTTCGATCCGCTCGATCCTGCCGCATTCGATGCCGCAATCGACGATACGTGCAAGGCGGTTTTGCTGGAAAGCCCCGGCAGTCTGACGATGGAGGTGTGCGACGTGCCAGCCCTTGCGGCGCGCGCGCGGACCTGCGGGCTGGCGGTGGTGCTCGACAACACCTGGGCAGGGCCGCTTGGCTTCCCCGCGCTCGAACGCGGCGCAGACATTACGGTAATGAGCTTGACCAAACATGTTGGCGGTCACTCCGATCTGATGTTGGGCAGCGCCAGCGGGCGCGGCCCACATTATGCCCGGCTGCGACGAACCGCACAGGCATTAGGCCAGGTCGTCTCGCCCGACGATGCCAGTCTGGCCCTGCGCGGCTTGCGCACCATGGGCCTCAGGCTCGAACAGGAAACAGCCAGCGCGCTCACCCTTGCCCGTTGGCTGCAAGACCAGCCGCCAGTGGCAAAAGTGCTGTGCCCTATGCTGCCCGGATCGCCCGGTCATGACATCTGGGCGCGCGATTTCAGCGGCGGCTGCGGGCTGTTTTCGCTTGTGTTCAAAGGCAAGGATGGCGCGGCCCGCGATGCATTTATCGATGCACTGGCGCTGTTCGGCATCGGCTATTCATGGGGCGGCTATGAAAGCCTTGTCACGCCGATCGATCCGGCCAGCCTGCGCACCGCAACCCTCTGGCCGTTGCCCGGCATGGCTGCTGACGACCGGTTCGGGGTCCGTCTGTCAATTGGACTGGAAGACACTGCGGACCTTCAGACCGATCTGGCCCGCGGCCTCGCCGCCTGGTCTGCATCATGACCCTGAACGGCATCGCCGCGCGTCCGATCAGCGAAGGCGCCGGACTGGCCAAGGCAATTGCGATATTTGATTCTTGGGGTTTTGACATCGGCTCGGTCCGCATTTCAGTCTGGACCATTGTCGTATCGCTGATCGTCGTGGCGGCGCTGATCGTGTTCGCGCGCTATGCCAGCAAACTGGCGGCCCGTTTGCTCGGCCGGATCAGCGGGCTGGACGTGGTGCAGCGGTCGCTGGCCGAAAAGCTGCTCAGCCTGGCGATCTGGGCCGCAGCCTTCTTTGTCGGGCTTGATCTGCTCGGCATCAACCTGACGGCCTTGACGGTGTTTTCAGGTGCCTTCGGCTTGGCAGTGGGCTTTGGCCTGCAGAAGACCTTCGGCAACATGATCGCAGGGATAATCCTGCTGATGGATCGATCGATCAAGCCGGGCGACGTGATTGCGGTGAATGACGGGACCAACAGCGTGGTCGGCCAGGTCAGCCGGATCGGCATACGCGCGGTTTCGGTCGTGACGCGCGACAAGAAGGAATTCCTGATCCCCAACGAAAACCTGATGATCAATCAGGTTGAAAACTGGTCCTATTCGAGCCGCGATGTGCGGATCCGGGTGCCAATCGGGGTGGGATACGGCAGCGACATCAGTCTTGCCGAACGGCTGATGGTCGATGCAGCGCTGGATACGCCGCGCGTATTGCCGGTCCCCGCGCCGCAGGTGCTGCTGGTTGCCTTCGGCGATAACGCGCTGATGTGCGAAGTGCGGCTGTGGGTGGATGACCCTGAAGAGGGGATCGGCAATGTCCGCTCCGAACTGCTCAAGCGCATATTGGCCAGTTTTCGCGAAAACGGCGTGCAATTGCCCTATCCCCAGCGTGACATCCATATCCGGGACTGGCCGGGATCGCCGGTTCCCCAGGAACGGCAAAAGCTGACCTAATCCCCGGCAAAGCCATTCTGGCTGGCACCATGGACCGCTGACCGCCATTTCGGTCAGATGAGCACAATCTCCCACAACAACCAGTCTGCCGCTGGCAAGGTTTGGCTGGTCGGCGCTGGCCCTGGTGATCCCGACCTTCTGACGCTGCGCGCGGCCCGACTGATCATGCGTGCCGGGCTCATCGTCCACGATGGGCTGGTAGATCCGGCGATCCTGGCGCTCGCGGGACCAAAGGCGCGGTTGATTTCCGTCGCCAAAAGCCGTTCGCGGCACACTATGCAACAGGACGAGATAAATGCGCTGCTGGTGCGCGAAGCGCGGGGCGGCCGTGACGTCATCCGCCTCAAGGGCGGTGATCCCTTCATCTTCGGCCGCGGCGGCGAGGAAGCTGAGGCATGCCGCGCGGCGGGGGTCGACGTAGAGGTAGTGCCGGGAATCAGCGCGGCGATCGGCGGCGCTGCTGCAGTGCAGATACCGCTCACTCACAGACGGTCGGCATCGATCGTCAGTTTCGTTGCGGGCCAATGCAAGGGTTTGAGCGCGCAAGACTGGACCGGGCTTGCCGGAAAGGGCCGCACCCTTGTGATCTACATGGGGCTGGCCACTGCGGATGCGATCGCTGACAAGCTGATTGCCGACGGTCTTGCACCCGACGTTCCCGTCGCGGTGATCGAAAACGCCACACGTCCGGCGATGCGTATTCGGCGCAGCCCGCTGGCTGGCCTGGGCGCGCTTGTCGCGCGGCACAGGATCAAGAGCCCCGCGCTTATCATCATCGGTGAGGTCGCTGCCGATCCGGCCGACCAACCCCTGCAAGAGCTTGCTCTGGAGGCGCTGCAATGAAAATTCTGACTGGCAACGACCTGAAAACCGGTGCCGTAACCTGGTGGGATGGCGCTGAGTGGTCGCTCCACGTCGAACAGGCGGTCGATGTTGGCGACAATGCCGATACTATCCTGGCGCGTGAGCAGGCCGCCCGGCGGGTCAACGCTGCTTATGCGATTGAAGCGGTGAAGGACGCGGACGGGGTGCGCC
>JAFLDC010000462.1:1886-2832 GCA_017302775.1 Sphingomonadales bacterium | reverse complement strand
ATACCAACCAAGTCATCAGGCCCGAGATAACTGAGGTCGAGTCGGCTAATATCTTGAGCAACCTGAGCGATAAGCAAACCGGCTCTGTTGGGGTTCAAAGCATGCAGTAGCGCACCGATTGGTGTGCCGTCTGCCGCGAGCACGCTGAGCTGACCATTCCAATGATGAAGTTGAACAGGGGTGCCTGGCGGCGGGGGTATGCCGAGCCACTGCACGCCAGCCCAGTAGCGACGATCGGCCCAGACGCTGTTTGCCTGCGGGACGAAGCTTCGCGCGAACTCCATCCACATTTCCCTCGTTTCTGGTGTCGGCCAGTCGGCTCTTTCGCGCCATCCAGCAAGAGCTTCCGAATTGAGCCAATGCCGGAGTTCCTGAGCTGTTTGGAAAATCGCGCCTGTGTCCGTCACGGCTTTGATGGCGCCGAGCCTAGAGTTGAAGCCGGCTTGAATGAGGATCGTGGCCGAACGGTTTAGGGTTCCGGTTTCGACGGCGGCCACCGCCAAGCGTAGCTCGTATTCGTCCAGCGGCAGTTCGCCTACGGTGTCGCCATTGGCTATTGCGCGCACGCGTATCGCTTCCATCGCCCAAGGAAGGCGATAGACAAGCCCTCCCTCAATGAACTGCAGCGTGTCGGACTCTTGGCCGGCAGCGATGCCGGCAAGAGGCTCTCCGAGAAGCCAGGCACGCAGGATGGCTTGCCAGTTTGCTGGCATGGGATCGGGCGTGAAAGGATAGAAGGTGAAGACGCGCTCTGCCAGCGCAGTGACGGCAGCGATCGCCGCTTCGGTGTCGCCTTGAAGGATGCCGCCGTTGGCCCGGATCAGAAGCCAATTGGCGTCCTCAGCAATCGCATCGAGCGCATGCCCCGTCGTCAGTCCAACGCCTGCAAGGAAATAGCCCCGGCGGCGCGCTGCCGTCGATTGACTCCAGATCAGCCGGCCTCGGG
>JAFLDC010000462.1:0-1839 GCA_017302775.1 Sphingomonadales bacterium | reverse complement strand
AGCGTGCTGGGTCTGATTGTCTTGACGCAAGAGCCGGCGGTGCCACAAGGAAGACTGGAGAACGTCATCCAGTGCCGCCGCGACACCCTCGTCAGGTATGTCGTTGTCACCGATCAAGCTGAGGAGGGCGGTGTCGAGTGTAGCGATGTGCCGCTCCCAATCGGCAAGGGCACGCTCCCGATCCTCGGGCGTTTCGTTTGCGACTTCCGGAAAGGTCCAGGCGGCGGCATTGTTGACAACGTACTCGACCAGTTGATTGAGGTCGCCACCAATACGTGCGTGCATGCGCGTCAGCAAGGCTGCGACCAGCCTCACCAGACCGCTCTCCATTTCTCGTGCGCCGAGATCGGTGATGAGCGCTTCCCAGTTGCGCCGTTTCTTTGCGATCTCGTCGAACATCGGGAAAAGCACAATACCCTCGACATCGACGTAGGCCCGTCCGGCTCGGCCGATGACGTTCTTGAACTCGGAGATTTCGATCCGCTCACCGTTTCGATGAAGAGAGTGCATGACGACGGCCGTGGCCGATAGATTGAGCCCTTGCGCGAGGGTCGGGGACGAGATGGTCACCTTGAGCACATTGTCGCGCAACAGGCGCTCGATCTCCTTGCGGTAGGCGGTTGGCAGGGCTCCATGATGAAGCGCGACGCCAATACGCAGGCATTTGAGGATCGGACTGTCTGGTCCGAGCCATTCCTCTCCAAGTGCGATCGCGGTGTTGAGGACCGCAGGATCGGCTTGGAGCAGTGAGCGCAAAGCACCGCGTTCGTGAAGATCGACAATCACATCGGCGAAGGGTTCGACGCTGCGCCGCTCCGGGCAGAAAATGAGTACGGTTTGGCCATCCTCGATCAGCCGCCACGCTGTCGCCAGGCAGAGTTCGCGCTGATCGTCGGGAAAGAGGCGCGTGCGACGGCGCTTCGGCGGTATCCAGTTCGGCGGGGCCTCCCCTGTGAGGAAGCGTTGTACCCAGGGGCGTTCATCGCCGACGCGGAGGTTCAATCGAGCTGTGGGCGATGTCCATACCACTTCGCCGAACCGCAGGCGGGTTGGCCGCCAATCGTTCTTGATCAGTCCGCCGGGGTGATCTCGTCTCAACCAGCCCGCGAAGTCGTCGAGTTGATCGCCATCTGGCAAGATCGCTGATAAACAAACGATTCGCCGCTCATGCGCATCCGGACGGCGAAGAAGCCGCTGGATCTGCACTTCGTAGCGAACTTCGCGCTCGTTGAGGCCGATCATGTGCCCTTCATCGAAGACGAGAAGGCCGACGTCATCGAGAAGGGCAGGATTGTTCCGCAGCGCAAAATCGAGCTTCTCCGGGGTGGCCACCACGATGTCCCGTTCGCCGATTGCATCCTCGTCGAAGCCGCTGACGCCGATGCTTCCGTAGAGCGCCGAAATGGTCTTGCCGAGTGGGCCAAATGTCCGTTGAAGGTTCGCTTCGGTTTGTGCAGATAGCGCTCGCAGGGGAGTAATGAATACCACTCGCCTATTGCCGGCGAGGCAGCGCAGTATGCATAGTTCGGCGATTCGTGTTTTGCCTGCGCTGGTCGGCAATGAGACAACCAGATCATCTGACTGGTCGACAGCACGGTTGGCCGCCTCTGTTTGCGAAGGCCAGAGATCTATTTCGGACTTTGGACGGCTCTGCAATAGTGCGATGAATAACCTGCGAAGTGCGGGCCAGTCGGCCGCCCCGCTGCCCGCGGGCTGAAACGGAACCCTCTCATGAAAGGTGCTAGACCACAGGTCAGAAAGCAGATGAATCGCGATTCTATGCACCCACCATTGTGGAAGCATGTTCATCTCGCTGCAGACGGCAAGTCCCGTGCGAAG
>JAFLDC010000461.1 GCA_017302775.1 Sphingomonadales bacterium | reverse complement strand
CCGGATTGTCTGAATGGCGAGCGGTTCGCCAGGGGCAACGTGGGCCTCATGACCGATGCCAGCGGCAGCACCAGTTACTGCTTCGACCGCTATGGCCAACTCGCACGCAAACTGCAGACCACGCAGGGCCGCACGCTCGTGTTGCGCTACCTGCATACCGACCCACGCGGCCGGCTGCCGGGCCAGGACTACGCACTGGTGAACCCGCCGCCGGGCAACCAGCACATCGGTTGGACCTATCCCGACGGGGCCAGCGTGCGGATCATCCGCGATGCGCTGGCGCGACCGATGGAACTGCGAGTCACGCTCGCCAATGGACAGAGCAAGATCCTGCTGCACAGCGCGTCCTACTATCCCTTCGGTCCCGTGGGGCGATGGACGTTTGGGAACGGTCGCACCTTGCGCCGGTCCGTCAACGAGAACTATCAACCCGGTTTCATCGAGGACGCCGCGCCCGGTGGGATCAGCGAAGGATACTGGTTCGATACGGTCGGTAATCTGGAGTCGCTGCAGTTCGCGAACCAGGGGGCGCCCTCGCGCCGTCGTTACACCTACGACGGGCTCAATCGACTGACCCATGTCCGGGATGGCTCGACCAATGCGGTCTTGCAGGAGTACGGCTACGATGCCACCGGCAATCGGACGCGCAAGGTCGAAAACGGCAACACGACGCTCTACACATACTCACCGGCAAGCCATCAACTGTCGCAGATCGGGGCGCAGGGACGGCAGTACGATGCCGCAGGAAATACAACGCGGATCGAGATGACGCCGAGCAGCGGTAGTGGCGGCGAGGAAGGACCGCCCGGTGGTGGTGGCGGCGACCCTGGACCCGGACCGATCGGGCCGCCTCCTGGCGAAACGGAGAGCATGAGCCTGATGATTTCCGCGACGGCACTCGTGCCGAACGTCCGGGAGTTCGAGTACGACGACACCAATCGCATGCGCGCCGTGAAGCATGACGGGGTCGTCGCGATGAACTACCTCTACAACGGTGTCGGCGAGCGCGTCTATCGGGCGGGGACGTCCGGCACGGCGACGTCCGTCTACGATCAGGCAGGCCACTGGATCGGCGACTACGATGCCAGCGGTCAGGCGATCCAGCAGGTCATCTGGTTCGACGATCTCCCGGTTGGTCTGCTGGTCGGCGCAGGTGCGAATCAGAAGCTCTACTACATCGAGGCCGACGCGCTCGGCACCCCGCGTGTGGTGATCGACCCGGACCGAAACCTCGCGGTCTGGCGCTGGGATCTGGCGGGCGAAGCGTTCGGCGACAGCATGCCGGACGATGATGTCGACGGTGACGGCATCGCGCTCGCTTTCGACATGCGATTCCAAGGGCAGCGATTCGACAGTGCGACCGGATTCAACTACAACTACAAGCGCGACTACGACAGCGGAACCGGGCGGTATCTCCAGTCGGACCCCATCGGGCTTGCGGGTGGCGTCAGTACCTACGGTTATGCATCGAGTCGTCCGATGAACATGATCGACCGGTTCGGGATGGACGGAACGTGTCCGGTTGCGCCTTCATATGATCCGACGTTTTGGAATTCAGGGCAGATCCAGCGAACAAACAACTGCTACAGCTATGCTTGGGATCGCCCTGAAAACCCTGAAGGATCCAAGCCTCGTCGTTCTCCTTGCAAGCCTCAGCCAGGCGGCTTCATCTGTGACGATCGAATGCAGGACAGAAGCACATGTCAAAAGATTGTCTCGCAGGCGATTCGAGATGGAATGAAGCGTGCGAAGGACGGCGAGTGCCTACCGTGCATGAGGAAAGTCTTTCTCGTGATGGGGAGCAACCGAGAGGGACAATTGGACTATCATTGGTATCGACAGGATGCCGATGGGATGTGGTCGCACAAGCCCGGAACGTCTCCTGTGACGAACCTTGATGCCGCCGGAAATGTGATCTCAAATCCAGAGTCGGCCGACAGGGACGACTCGAAGAGAGACCGCATGAGGGGTGTAAATTACTCGAGAAAGTGTGGCTATCTTTGTGTTCCACTGCAGTAGTCACTCGCGCCCAATATTCGACAGGAGTCAGTGATCATGAAAAATCTCGTTGTGGCCATGATTTTGTTCGTGGCATCGAGCCTTCCGGTGATTGCCGGAAACCAAGATGCGCCGGCCGAGTTCAGGACTGCTCAAGAAGCCCGTGAATGGGTTTCGTCCGGAAAGGGATTTGGCGAGCCAAATTTCTTCGAGACGGAAATTTCTGGCGCAAAGGTACTTGTTGGATGGGTTGATCCTTTCTCTGGCAGAAGCGCGGAATACGCCTATGCCTATGCTTTCGATAGCGCGAGCGATAAGTGGGTGCTTTTGGATGCGTCATTCATCGACAAGAAAGGACCTATTTCGTTCGTGTATTTCGACGCCAATTCGGACGAACTTGTTTTCGTCGATCGAAAAGGGAGGAAATTCAAGAAGGTGCCTGTCGCTCGTATTCGTTAGCGCCGCGCATTCGTTCGAACGGAGTTCCAATCGGGCTTCGCTTGGACCAGTCGCACTGACGATCATGTGGCCCGGGGCGCGTCGCATCCCCAATCCATCGCGGCAAGCTCTCGTCTCCGAGAGTGCCCCGGGCCACTTCCTACTGATCGCTGGCGTCGTGCGGTTTACGCTACGCTGCGATACAGCAACGTGATCGTGCTGGGACACTGCCTGCTGGTTTGACCATCAGGCAGGACCAGCGTGACATCCATCCAAACTTTCGACCCGGCGCGCATGACGCCGGCACAGCGGCGCACGGAGGCCGCCGCACTGCTGGCCCAGGGCCTGCGCCGCCTGCGCGGCGGCGACGCGCACACGGCCGCCGACGGCGCGCCCTCTCCGGTTTGTCTTGGCTT
>JAFLDC010000460.1 GCA_017302775.1 Sphingomonadales bacterium | reverse complement strand
GAACCGGCCCTGCGCGGTGCCGTGAAGAGCGCCGGTTTCCTGACTCGCGACAGCCGCGTGGTCGAACGCAAGAAGTACGGTCGGGCCAAGGCTCGCCGCAGCTTCCAGTTCTCCAAGCGCTAAGGCGTTTCGCAGCGAACAAATGGGGGGGTCGATCGCAAGATCGGCCCCTTTCTCATTTGCGGCGAACGATCAGAACGTGCCGGGCTGCTCGTCCGGCAGTGGTCCAGTCGGCACGGTCCCAACCTGCAAATGCGCCGTCGGCAACCGCTCGCGATTGCAGACCGTTACGCTGATTCCGGTGGCTGCAACGGTGATCCGGTTGTAGCTGGCCGGCGTTGATCGCAGACGCAGCGACAAGGTTCCGGCCCCGATCATCCGTAATGGTCCAGCCTTTGTCTGCTCAATCAAATCGAACGGATCATGGACGTGGCCCGTCAACACCGCGGCAACGCCGCGTCCGGCCAGCGCAGCCATGGCATACCGGCCGTTAATCGTCAGGCGCCGTCCATCCGGCGCCTGTTCCCGCAGCGGATGATGTGCGGTTACAAACACTGTCGTGCCAGCAGGCAGGGCATCGATTGCTGCCAATGTCTGATCCAGCGCGGACCGGCGCACCCAGCCTTCCACCCATGGCCAGCGGGGCTGTGCCCGAGCGGTGGTCTTGAGCGGAACGACCGCAAAGCCCGGGAAATCCAGCTCGCGCTCGATCAATCGTTCAATCGCGCGATAGCGGCGATAGGGTCGGACGAATCGTTCCAGCAGATTGAAATAGGGCAGGTCGTGATTGCCGACTTCCACGGTGACGGGCACGGGGATGCCAGTGATCCAATCGCAGGCGGCGGCAAATTCGCGGCGCCGGGCCCGCATCGTCAGATCGCCGGTAATCAGGACAGCATCGGGTTGCTGCGTGCGGATCGCCGCCATGACCCAATCGAGCGCGCCGCGATCTTCCCGCCCGAAATGCAGGTCACTCAGATGAAACAGGACGAGCGGACGCGGCATCAGATCCGCTCCGTTACGATCAGCCAGGCCGAAATCTGGTTGACCGCGCTGTACCCGGCATAGAACCAGGCCCAGACTGCGGAGCCCTGCCCCACCAGCAGCAGCGCCCCCAGCAGCATCACGAACTCCAGCGCCAGACTGAACCGACCGCCCAGCATATGAAAGGCGCCCGGCATTCGCGCCAGCAACGGGTGATTACTGGACAGCACAGCCCTGTGCGCGGCGAAATTGCCGATTCCGAGCAGAAAGACGATGACCAGTCCCATCGGCTCCTCATAGCCGAGTGGGCCGCCAAGACCAGCGCGCGATGTGAATTCTAACGGCCGGCCATGGCTTTCGCTTTGGCGAGGTAGGTCCGCCCGATCCGCACCAGCGAACCATCGTCAAGTTCTGCCGACCAGACACCAAGCCCATCATGGCGCAGACCCTTTATCCGGTCCCGGCGCAGGATGGTCGACCGATGCAACCGGATGAAGCGCTCCGGATCAAGCCGGGCCTCCAGCCCGGATACTGTCTGGAGCAACAGGTACGAACGGGTGGATCCGTCCTTCTGACTAACATGCAGGCGCACGTAGTCTCGCTCAGCGTCGATCCGGTCGACATCCTCGGCCGAAATACGCAGCAATTCAGAGCGGTATGGCACCCAGAATTCGCTCAGCCAATCGCCGCCGCCGTCGGCCCGCTGGCCGCGCCGGGTCACCGCCCGGGCCACCGCCCGCTCCAACCGATCCGGGGTGACGGGTTTGAGCACGTAGTCGACTGCTTCAAGATCGAACGCTTCGACCGCGAAATTGTCATGCGCCGTCACGAAGATTACCGCGGGCGCATCAGCCTGGCGGGTCAGCGCGCGGGCCACCGCCAGGCCATCCAGTTCGGGCATGGTCATGTCGAGCAAAACCACGTCGGGGTTCATGTCGGCAATCGCCTGCAGCGCTGCTGAGCCATCTTGGGCGGTTCCGATCACCTCTATCCCGCCAAGACCGCTACAAACCACCTGCATCCGCTCAAGCGCCAGCGGCTCGTCGTCGACGATCAGGGCCCGCAGTGGCGCGCTGGCGCCGCTATCCGGCATGGTGTTCCAGCGGCATACGCAGAACTGCGCGCCAACCGCCCCCTTCAGCCGGACCTGCGGCCAGCGTCGCCACCTCCCCGTATCGCGCTGCCAGGCGATCCCGGACATTGGTCAGACCAATGCCGAGCCCTTTCCTGCCGCCGTTCGGCGCACCGGGTCCGTTATCGCTAACTTCGATAACCAGCCAGCCCCGCTCCTCACGCGCGACGATGGCGACAGTTACGGGTGTACGGGTCGGCGCGACAGCGTATTTCACCGCATTTTCGACCAGCGGCTGCAAGATCATGCCCGGAACGCTGGCATTCTCCAGCTCTGCCGGCAGGTCAATGCAGGTCACCAGCCGATCGGGGAAGCGCGCCGCCTCAATCTCAAGATAAGCACGCTGCAGCGCCACCTCTTGTTCCAACGCAACGCTGCCAGTCGGATCCTCTGCCAGGCTGCGGCGGTAGAAGCTGGACAGCGACTGGATCATTTGCTCGGCGGCCTGCCCCTTCCCGGTCATCACCAGGGCCGACAGGGAGTTGAGGGTATTGAACAAGAAATGCGGATTGACCTGATACCGCAGACTGCGCAGTTCCGCTGCCTTGGCCGCGCGCTTGTATTCGCCCTCGCGCCGTTCGGCCGCGCGCGCCTGTTCGGCCGTGACCATCGCAAAATACAGCGCCGCCCAGGCGAGCAACAGAAAGTAGCGTCCGATCGCAATATCGGTGAGTTGCCGCCACAGCGCCTGTTCGGCAAATTTCTTTTGCAGGTCAGCAAGTTGTTGCGGGGTAAGCTGCGGCGGG
>JAFLDC010000046.1 GCA_017302775.1 Sphingomonadales bacterium | reverse complement strand
ATTTGCTCGATGGGGTTTACCGAGCGCTGGCGCCGCCCGGACCGGCTATGACCTGATGTCCGGTACTGGCGAGGTCTGGCCCCATTTGCTGTCAGCCAATCCCGGGATCGAGGCGATCGTCGCGATGGACATCTCATCCGGGATGCATCGCCGCGCACTGGATCGGCTTCATGCCATGCGGGCAGAGCGGATCCGCTTCATCGAAGACGACGTGTTCGCCAGCAACCTGCCAGACAATAGCGCCGATTTCGTGATCTCAACCTTCGGGCTCAAAACATTCAATCCCCGACAGCAGGCCCGACTGGCGGCGCTAACGGCGCGGGTGCTGAAGCCCGGCGGTCGCTTTGCCTTTATCGAAGCATCCGATCCAAAGGGCTGGAGTCTGCGCTGGCTCTACTTGTTCCACCTCAAATTCGTGCTGCCCATGATCGAGCGCCTGTTTCTGCGGGGTGCCAAGGATTTTTCCATGATCGGTACCTATTCAACCAATTTCGGAGACGCCCGCCAGTTTGTCGCGGCGCTGCAAACGCACGGCCTTGCAGCACAGTTTCACAAGGCATTCTTCGGTTGCGCGACGGTCGCCTGCGGCGAAAAGCCGGCCTAATCCAATACGAACCGCGGTCCGGTACCGCTGTTACCTGCCCGATCGTCACGATTATAGAGCCGGCAGCGTTCCAGGCTGAGGCAACCGCACCCGATACATTCATCCAGTTTGTTGCGGGTCAGCGTCAGCAAAGCAATCTTGGCATCAATGGCCTTGCGCATCGACCGGCTGATCCTCTGCCAATCGGCGTGTGTCGGCGTCCGGCCTTTGGGCAGCTTTGACAACTCACCCTCGATTTCAGTGAGGCCCAGCCCCAGCTTTTGCGCAATCAGGATAAAACTCAGCCGCCGGATATCGCTACGAAAGAAGCGGCGCTGGTTGCCCATGGTGCGCCAGGGTTCAATCAGACCCTTCTCCTCATAAAATCGGATCGCAGAAACCGCGAGGCCGGTGCGCCGGGCCAGTTCGCCGATCGGCAACAGATCATTCTTGTCCATCGGCGCGTCCTTGCCACGAAATTGCTTGACCTTAAGTTAACTTGAGGTTGCACAAAGATAAAGCGCTTTGATTCGTGCTCGTACCAACCAATTGAACAAAGGACCTTTTCATGCCAAACGGCTTCCTCGAACACGCTAATATCACGGTTAGCGATCCCGACCGGTCTTCGGCTTTGCTGCAAGCGCTATGCGGCTGGCACGAACGCTGGCGTGGCCCCTCGCAACTCGGTGGGTGGACGATCCACGTCGGGACAGAGCGTGATTACCTCGCGGTCTACACTAACAAGGACCGCGGCGGACCCTATGCCAAGGGTGCGCCGCTCAACCACATCGGGCTGGTAGTCGACGATCTCGATGCAGCCGAAGCGGTGGTAGCCGCCTCAGGCCTCGTGCCGTTCAATCACGCCGATTATGAACCGGGTCGCCGGTTCTATTTCTTTGATTGGGACGGAATCGAATTCGAGGTCATCAGTTACGGCTAAGGCAGGCTCGGCTGGCGATCACGCGGCCGAGTTGCCCATTTGGCTAATTCGGCCTGGCACAGCCTTGCCGCACCTCGGCCCCAATCGTCAGCTTGGCGGTAAGCGGATAGATCGTATCGCTCATCCCGTCACTGCACGTGCCTTTGCTGATAATCAGGATAAAGTCTTTGCCATCGAGCTTGCCGGAATAGCGCAACGTGTCGCCCTGCTCCGTCAACTGGGTTGTCACGACTGTCCACTCCGGAGACTCAGGTGTGCTATATGTCAGTCGGCCAAGCATCACGTTGACCGCCCAAAACGGCTCGGTACCCAGTGCCTTGATCAGAATGTCAGACCCGGCCTCTCCCGAACCCGCGCGGCTCTCAACCTGCTGCACCGTTATCGGCGGAGCGCCATCCGAACTTTTTGGTGCTACCACCGGCGCCCCGGAGGATACTGCCGCCGCAGCGGAAGTCTGAACAGGTTCCGCTGCCTCCTCGGGCGATCTGCAACTGGCCGCCGCCAGCGCCGCCACAACCATCAAACTACGCATTGCCGACCACCCAGCAGGCCAGCGCAACGAGCAGTCCGAGGAAACGGTTGGACCGGAACCGGGCAAGCGCATTGTCGGCATCGCTGTCCTCCAGAGTTACAACTTGCCAGCCAAGGTGCACCGCCGCCGGCAGAAGTGCAAGGAGCGCGATCCAATCAGGGCGAAGCAGCCAGAATGCCACGGCCCACAGCCCGACAGCGCCCGCATAGAACAGGCCGACCCCCGCCTTGACCTTGCTGCCCAACGTCAACGCGCTGGATCCGATCCCGACCAGTGCATCGTCCTCGCGATCCTGACAGGCATAGATTGTGTCATAACCTATGCACCACAGGATCGATCCGGCATAGAGCGCTGCCAACACGTCGAGCCGGTCGGCGCGCAGCGCAACCCAGCCTACCGGCGCGCCCCAGGTGAACACCAGACCAAGCCAGGCCTGCGGGAATCCGGTAATCCGCTTCATGAACGGATAGGCTGCAACCAGCGCCAGGCTGCCCAGCGCTACCGCTTGCGCCGGCCAGCGCAATTGCAGCAGAACCACCAGGCCCACCAGACAGAGCGCGGCCAGCCACACCCAGGCTGCTCGCTTGCTAACCCGCCCGCTCGCCACGGGCCGCAGCGCCGTGCGCGCGACTTGCCGGTCCAGATCAGCGTCGACAATGTCGTTGTATACGCAGCCCGCCCCGCGCATCACGATCGCGCCGAGCAGCAGCCATACCAGCAAATCCCACCGGGCCTGCCCGCCCGCCAGCAGCAGCCCCCAGGCACAAGGCCAGAACAGCAACCACCAGCCGATCGGACGATCGAACCGGGCCAGCTGGGCAAAGTCGCGCAAGGGCTGCGGCAGGGCAGCCACTATCCCGCGATGCTGCGTATCTGGAACGATTTCGGCGATCATATTCCCGCTGTAGCCAATCCGACAAAATGCGCTAGAGGCACTGCCATGCCCGCTGTTCCCGCCTGGCCGCCGAAGAGCGCACCGCGCCTTTTTGTTAAGCCGGTGCTCGCTGCAGGCACCCAGATCGCCATCGAAGGCGCGCAGGCGCACTATCTCAACCGCGTGATGCGGATCGCGCCGGGTGACGCCGTGGTGCTGTGCGACGATGTGACAGGTGAATGGGCCGCACGGGTAGTCGCCGCTGGCAAACGCGATGTGACGGTCACGTGCGAAGCCTTGCTACGCCCGCGTGATGACGTTCCCGATTTCACGTTGTGCGCGGCGCTTCTCAAGAAAGATCGGTTTGATCTGGTGCTGGAAAAAGCGTGCGAACTGGGGGTGCGGCGGATCCAGCCAGTGCTGACGCGCCGCTGTGTCGCGGACAAGCTTAACCTTGACAGAGCCCGCAGCATTCTGACCGAAGCAGCCGAGCAATGCGCCCGCACGGCCTTGCCTGAGATCGCGCCGTTAGCCAAGCTCGAAACCTTGCTGAAGAGCTGGGAATCGGACCGCACGCTGTTCTTCGCTGATGAACACGGCGGTGCCAATGCTGCGCAGCATTTTGCAGCATCAAGTGGCCCCGCGGCGCTGCTCACCGGTCCGGAAGGTGGGTTTGACGATGCCGAGCGCGCTGCGATCCGCGCGCTGCCGATGGCACGGGCGATTACCCTCGGCCCGCGCGTGCTGCGCGGCGAGACGGCAGTTATCGCGGGAATGGCATTGTGGATGGGCACCCGCGGCGACTGGTGATTTTGCGCTGGCGCATGGCCGCTCAAGTCAGTAACTCACCGCCATGAGCACGAGACAGGTTTCAGATCGCAACGATCCGGTGATCGAAAGCCGCGACCAGCTGGTCGCCCCGATGATCAAGGGTGAAAAGCCCCGCGACGCATGGCGGATCGGGACCGAGCATGAAAAACTGGTCTATTGCACCGCCGATCACCACGCCCCCAGCTATGACGAGCCTGGCGGGATCCGCGACCTGCTGGTCGCGCTCGAGGATTTCGGCTGGCAGCCGGTGCTGGAAGGCGGCAACATCATCGCCTTGTCGGGCAGCGACGGGGCCGTCAGTCTGGAACCGGCCGGGCAGCTTGAACTCTCAGGCGCGCCGCTGGAAAACCTGCACCAGACCTGCGCTGAAACCGGCCGCCACCTCGATCAGGTAAAGGCGATCGGCGCCCGTACCGAAAAGGGCTTTCTGGGGCTTGGCATGTGGCCGGACAAGACCCGCGCCGAACTGCCGATCATGCCCAAGGGCCGCTACGCGATCATGCTGCGGCACATGCCGCAGGTTGGCACAATGGGGCTCGACATGATGCTGCGGACCTGCACGATCCAGGTCAACCTCGACTATTCGAGCGAGGCCGACATGGTGCAGAAATTCCGTACCAGCCTGGCATTGCAGCCGCTCGCCACCGCGCTGTTCGCCAATTCTCCGTTTACCGAGGGCCGGCCAAACGGGTTCCTGTCCTATCGCAGCCATATCTGGACCGACACTGATCCCGCCCGCACCGGGATGCTCGGCTTCGTGTTCGAGGATGGGTTCGGCTATGACCGCTACGTCGAATACATGCTCGATGTGCCGATGTACTTCGTTTACCGCGACGGCAAATATATCGACGCTGCCGGGCAATCGTTCCGCGACTTCCTGGAAGGCAGGCTTCCGGCCCTGCCCGGCGAGCGCCCAATGGTCAGCGACTGGACCGACCATCTGTCCACCGCCTTCCCCGAAGTGCGGCTCAAATCGTTCCTCGAAATGCGCGGTGCCGATGGTGGCCCTTGGAACAGGATCTGCGCGCTGCCGGCGCTGTGGGTCGGGCTGCTGTACGATCAGGGTGCGCTCGACGCAGCGTGGGATCTGGTCAAGGACTGGGATATGGATGGCCGCGAGGCGCTGCGTGCCGCGGTTCCCAAGCTGGGCCTGGATGCGCCCGTTCCCGGCGGTGGAACCTTAAAAGACATCGCCGCCGACATACTCGCGATTGCGCGCTCAGGCCTCAATGCCCGGGGGCAGCTTAACCGGGCCGGTGACAACGAAAGCGGTTTCCTCAATCCGCTGGACGAGATCGTTCGCACGGGCAAGGTTCCCGCCCAGGTCCTGCTCGACAAGTATCACGGTGAATGGGGCGGCGATATCAGCCGCGTCTACGAGGAGTCCTTCTGATGGCCGTCGTTGTTGTCGGCCAGTTCCGCCTGCCTGCCGAGCACATGGAACAGGCGCGTCCCTTGATGCGCAAGGTGCTGGAGGCAACGCGCGCCGAAGATGGCTGCATTGAATACAACTACGCCGAAGACATGCTCGACCCGGGGCTGATCCGGGTCAGCGAAGTCTGGGCATCCCGCGAACAGTTGAGCGCGCACCTCAAGACACAGCACATGGCGGTATGGGGCACGGAGCGAGCGGCGCTGGGGCTTACCGGGCGCGCAATAACCGTGTTCGAAGCTGACGCCGGCACCGCATTGTAACATTGCCCGGGCCCGGCCCCGGAAAATCCGCACGCTGTGCGCAGGACTTACTCAGCCGGATGTACGTTCAACATCGGGCGGCGGTTACGCAACGCACTACCCAGGCGGTGGAATGTCCGGGTAATCAGCGCATTGCGCTCCATCCAGTCATAATAGGCGCGGTATTTGGGGTCCTCGCCCAACAGGTGCCGCTCTTCCGTCTTGGCCCGCCAGAAGTAGATTGCGTTGACGCAGCCCAGGAAGAAGGCGTTGCGCAGCCCTTCCCCCACCGAGCCGCTGCCGACCAAGAAGGGTAGCGAGGCACACCACCAGAACAGGTTCTTTGACAGATAGGCTGGATGCCGCGTGAAAGCGTAGGGCCCGTTGGTCAGCACGCCGCGGTAAGTCAGGTTGGAAAAGCGGATGCCAAAGGCCAGTGTCGCCCATGCATAGATCGCGGTCAGCGTCACCAACAACCCGGCCCAGACCCACAGCATCGCCGGATAGCTTCCCAGCACATGGAACCAGTTATCATCTCCGGGCACATCATACAGGTAGAACAGCGGCGGATTGGCCCCGCCCATCATCTGAAACGGGGGGTAGCACAGCAACGCGGCCACCCAACCGGCAAGGTAAGGGTTGGCCGATCGGATCTGAGCATCCAGCGGTTTCACCGTCAGCACATAGCCGACCGTGCCAATCTGCTCGTCAATCACGAACATCAGCGTGATCATCAAACTGGCGAAACCCACCGGGGTGATGAAAAATCTGCCCCAGTCCGGCGCCACCAGGTTTTCAAACCCGCCGGGCACGATCATCAGCATGAAGGCGGTGAAAAAGCCCTTCACGGCCCAGGCACGCAGGTAAATCCAGATTTGTGCGGGATCGTATGCTTCACGCCCGATCAGCATCGCGCCGAAATGCCAGGCGCCATCACGCGGTTCGATCAGCACCCGATCGAGCCATACCACATAGGGAATCGACAACAGGAACAGCGGCATGGCCGCCATCTGCAAAACCTTCATCGCCACGAGGTAATCGCCGACCCAGTACCATCGGCCCAACCAGTAGAACCCGGCAATCAGGGCCCAGGTCGCCCACAGGCCAGCCAGCTTGGTGATCGAAATATCGACGATCGCGGAAACTGGTCGGGGCTTGTCCCAGGCGATGCCGGTCGATGGGCGGCGATGCACCTTGTCGACCAGAACCGACCACAGCACCATCGGCAGCGCGGTAAACACCAGCCCCATCAGCGCTGCATTGGGGCCGGTCAGCCGTTCAGCCCGGCTCGGCAAGCTTAAGGCAACCACGATTTCAGGCCAGAAGTGGCAGACCATCACCCATAGCACCAGCCCGCCCAGCCCGAGCCAGCCGACAATAGCGGATATGTCGCTGGCAGGCCGGTTGGCTGCTGGGTTGGAGGCAGGCGATGTCATCGCCGATCCGCATACCCGCAAATGGTTAAGCGGCAGGTAACGCGCCAGCGCGCCTGCCACTATCGCAGAGCGGTGATCCGGCCGCTGTCATCCAGCAGGTACAGCGTGTTGTTCGCCACCACCGGGGCCAGTGTAATCGGCGATTTGACTTGTGCCACCAGGCTCGGCTGGCCGTCCCCCACCGCAGCCGAAAACACCTGGCCTTGCGAATTGACGAACCACAGGCGGTCCCCCGCCAGCACCGGTCCGGACCAGAAAATCGGACTCTTCTTCTTCTTTTCGTTGCGGAACTTGGGCAGCTGGGAAACCCAGCGAACCTTGCCGGTTGACCGGGCGATACACAGCAGGCGTGCGTCGTCTGTCAGGGTGAAAATCCAGTCCCCTGCTACCGCCGGCGTCGAAATACCCGCCAGATTAAGCTCCCAGATGCGCTGCCCGGTGACCATTTCATAGGCAGCCATGCGTCCGCCCTGTCCCAGTGCGTAGACCCGGCCGCGATCGATGATCGGATCTGCGTCGATATCGGTCAGCATCCCGACCGTGGTCGAAAGCGAGGTCCGCGCCAGTGCATCCGACCACAGCTCGCGGCCATTCTCATAGCGGTATGCAATCAGTTCGCCGGTAGAAAATCCGGAAATCACAGTGCCCTGCCCGGCTGCGGGGGCAGCAACGCCAAATACGCCGGTCTGACCGACCGAAGCAGCGCGGTTCCACTGCTGCACGCCATCTGCGGCATTCAGCGAAATCAGCTGGTTCGCCTGGGTCATCACGAACACCGAATTGAACGCGATCGTCGGCGAGCCGCGCAACGGGCCGCCGGGCTTCACCTTCCACAATACCTTGCCATCAGCTGCATCGAGCGCGGCCACTTCGCCCAACCCGGTCGTTACGTAAACGCGCCCGTCGGCATAGCTTGCGCCGCCGCCGTAAACCGAATTCGCTCCATCACCCTTGATCTGGAACCCCTGCCGCCAGCGCGGCGCGCCGGTTGCCGCATCAAAGGCATGGACGGTCCCTTCCGTATCCATGGCAAACAACGATCCGCCGCCGATCACAGGCGATGCGGCCAGCCGCTGCTTCTTGGTCGATCCGGCAATCCGCGCGCTCCATACCGCAACCGGACTCGCCCCGAGGGCAAGGTTGCCGTAGCTCTTGCTTGGCGTGTTGCCAGCCTGTGGCCATTCGGCATTCACTTCAGCGGGCGGGACGATCACCGCCACCGAAGCAATCGCCGGATCGACCTTGGCACTGGTATCAACCTTGCTGAGGATCGGCACGCGATTGCCCACTGTCGGGGTGGAAGGCTTGTCCTTGCCGCCAAATGCGCCGCACCCGGCAAGGCCCAAAGCCATGACGAGTGCCAGCGGAGCGGAAATTCGGCGGATAGGTGAATTAGGGTTCATCGGCTGTTCCTTAATTGGGCCGGTGCTCATGACTGCGGTGCAGATGGGGGTGCGGCGGGGCCATCACCGCCCAGTTCGGGATTATCGATCCCGGCATCAAAGCCGAGGCCGCTGGCAATTTGCCGCATGCGCGACCGAATGCTGCGCGGAACGCTTTTGTCCTTGGCGGCCTGAACGAACAATGGCCCGGTCAGATCGGGCCGGTTCTGTTCCAGATATGCCATGCCCAGCAATTCTGCAGCGCTGCCGTAAAAGGCATTGGCGGGAACCGCGAGCGGCTTCATTCGGGTCACCACTTCTTCGGGCTTCATGGTATCGAACCGAAGCGTCACCTCGCGAATGGTGGCCAGATCCCGGAATGGCTGGGGAATTTTGGTATCGGCCGCGATCGCGGCAAATTTCTTGGCGGCTTCATCATACTTGCCCTGCTGGGCAGAAATCGCCGCCAATTGCATCAGCGCCGCGGCGCGATTGCCATCGGTCCCTTCGCGCGAAATCAGTTCGAGATCCTTGATGGCCGGTTCGATCTGGCCTGCTTCGAGCCGGTCCATCGCCATGACCATCCGTTCGGACCATTGCCCGGCAGCGACCTTGTTGGTGTGATCCCAGTAGAGATACCCGCCCAGCGCCAGCAGCACAGCACCAATCGCCAGCCCGACCGGCTTGGCATAGCGCTTGAACGCATTGACCATCTGCTCTTCGCGCAGCGCTTCATCAACTTCGCGCAAAAAGCCGTCCTGCGCCGCTTCATCGCGGCTGCCGGGCTTGGGAGTCTTGGAATCGGTAGAGGGAGGGAGGGCCAAGTTCGAATGCCTTCAATGATACTGTCGGCGGCTGTTTAGCGGATGGACCGGCCTTTTCAACGTCAATCCCTCGCGAATCCCCGGTGAAGCTGCGCTGAACAACCCCGGTCAGGGAAATGCATCGCGCTGCATGGCCGTGGCGTAAAGCTGCCGATAGGCTGCGATCATCGCCTGATCGCCATATTCCGCCGTCGCCCGGGCCAGATTGGCCGTACCGATCCGCTCTCTCCGAACAGGATCTGCCGCCGCCTCCGCCAAGGCGGACCCCAGCGCCTGATGATCACCAGAGGCGGTGATCCAGTCGGCATTATCGGGTGCGACCATCGCCGCAACATCGCCAACGCCCGGACTGACCACGGCCAAACCACAGGCCATCGCTTCAACAACCGAGATCGGAAACTGCTCGCTGTCAGAGGATAGCGCGAACAAGTCGAACAGGCCCATCACCGCCGCCGGAGCGATTGCATGACCGGGCAAGTGAACCCGATCAGACAGGCCGAGCCGTGCGGCTTCGGCCAGGATCGCGTCGCGCTCTGGCCCATCGCCAACGATGACCAATTGCCAAGGCCGAGGCATCGCCGCAAAGGCCCGCACCAGCCGCGGCAGGTTCTTGACCGCGCGCAGCCCGGCCATCGTGCCGAGCCACAGATCGCCGGGGCGCTTGATCAGCCCGGGTAACGCATCCGCGCGCGGCGGATGGGCAAATTCGGCCAGCGGGATGCCGTTGGCAATGCGCCGCACCCGGTTGGCGGGCTGGTGCCAGGTTTCAAGCGCGATCCGTTCCAGCACGCGCGAGGGCACGACCAGCGCGGCAGCGCCCGGCAATGCCAGGCGCCGAAACAGGTTGCGTTGCCACTTGAGGCCCGCGGCTTCGTCCTGATTGAAGCCATCCTCATGATGGACCAGCGGCGGCAGGGCCATCTTGCCCGCAAAAATCCGACGGGCCATGACCGCATCGATTGCCCCCCAATTATAGGTCAGCACCAGATCGAACCCGGCCATCGCCGCGGCGATCGCACGCAAGCGCGCGACCGACGGTCGACCGGTCAGCGCCGGGAAATCGGTGGGATAGTCCACCGAAACGGAGGAATCGACGGCTCCTGCCGCGCCGAGCGCACCCGGCAATTCCTTGCCGCCGGGATTAAAGCTTGAGTGAAGATGAAGAACCTTCAGCAGCGATCCGGCGTCCCTGACCCGATGCGTGCCAGCAAACGGTCGATCGCGGCGGTAGCCGCAGGTTCGTCCAGCATCGGCGCATGGCCAACGCGCGGCACCGTCACCGCTTCACAATCGGTAAGTTTGCTGGCCATGACGCGGTGGGTATCGGCGCTGAGCAGATCGGACAATTCACCACGCAGCAGCAGCACCGGGCGCCCGTTAAGCGCTTCGAACGCCGGCCATAGATCGACCCCAGCCTCACCGCCAGGCTGGCTGAACGGTTCGGCAATCTTCATGTCGTAATCGAACACGATCCGGCCGTTGCCACCCACCACCATGCAACGCTTGGCCATCGCCAGCCAATCGGCAATCTCATAGTCCGGGAACACCGCGGCATTCGCTTCTTCCAGCGATCGCGCTGCATGCATCCACGTCGGGAAGCTGCGGCCCTGGCCAACGTAGCCGCGAATCCGCTCAAGCCCTTCGGGCGCGATTTCAGGGCCAACATCGTTGAGCGCCGCGCCGGCCAACCGATCGGGCCCGGTCATTGCGATGATCATCGTTATCAGCCCGCCCAGCGACGTACCGATCGACACAAAGCGGTCCACCGCCTCCTGTTCCAGAAGCATGACAAGGTCATCGGCATACTGCACTGGATTGTATGTGGCCGAATCCTTGGCATAGGCGCTGTCCCCCCGCCCGCGCAGATCCGGGCAGATCACGCGCCAATCCCCCGCCAGCCTTTCCGCCAGATGGCCAAAATCGCGAGCATTTCGGGTCAACCCCGGCAAACAGATAACCGGCGGGCGATCTTCCCTGCCCGGATAGTCACGAAAGTGTAGCTTCAACCCGTCGCGGCTGGTCCAGTAGCGATCGGCATAGCCGCCCGCGGTGAGCGCGGGAGATTCGGCGGCAGCGGTGGTGGATGGCATAGTCATGGTCAAGCGCCACTATTGCCCGCAGCGCGGCGCTGCGCAAGGTGCAAGCGCCCGCTAGGCCGATTCATCCCGGCTCGAGAAAATTACCCATCCTCGATACAATGAATTGCAAGGGTTTCCATATATCGCCCAACCGGCTAAGCGTCCGCCCACTCGTGGGTCGCAACCACCATGCATGGGGCGGGATAGACATTGAGCAAGGCTGAACTCGTTTCCTTTGAACCTGCTACCGGCGCTGAACTGTGGCGTGGTCGTTATGGCAACGTCGACGATATTGTCGG
>JAFLDC010000459.1 GCA_017302775.1 Sphingomonadales bacterium | reverse complement strand
GGTAGACTTCGCCAAAGATCATGGCTGTTTCGGTTGATGAGTCTTCCGACAGATCATAGCGGGTAATTTCCCGGCCGGTCGCTTGATCGACCACGCGGACAAAGGCGTTGCTGACCGAGCCGAAGTTTTGGCGGCGCGCATCGGCATCATGGATGGTTACCGCCACCGCAATTTTCTGCACGTCGCTGCCGACCCGCGGCAGGTCAACCAATAACGCTTCGTCATCGCCGTCACCTTCGCCGGTCAGGTTGTCGCCCGTGTGCTCAACCGAGCCGTCTGCCGACTTGAGGTTGTTGTAGAAAATGAAATCCGCATCGGTACGAACCTTGCCGGCGCCGTCCAGCAGAAAGCACGAGGCATCAAGGTCAAAAGCAGCGCCATCGGTTGCCCGCACGTCCCAGCCAAGACCGATCAGAATCTTGGACAGGCCAGGTGCCTCCTTGGAAAGGCTGACATTGCCGCCCTTGGAAAGACTAACGCTCATACTCAAGCTCCTTTCTTGACGAGCGCGCGCGGCGCTCCGTTATCATCATGCCGCTGCTGCGGCTTCCTTGCGATTGTGGCGCATGGAAGACCATAGCGACAGACCGATTAAGGTAGCACCGATCAGCCCGGTAATGGTTTCGGGGATGTGGAGGAGCGTGCTGGTCAGCATGATCACAGCGAGGGCAATGATCGCCCAGAACGCACCATGTTCCAGATAGCGGTATTCGGCCAGCGTGCCTTTATCGACCAGATAGATGGTCATGGACCGCACGAACATGGCGCCGATGCCGAGCCCCAGCGCAATGATGAACAGGTTGTTCGACAGGGCAAAGGCGCCGATCACCCCATCGAAGCTGAACGATGCATCGAGTACTTCGAGGTACAGGAATGCACCAAGCCCGGCGCGCTGCACGCCGTCAGCGGCTTCTGGTGCTTCCAGCAGGTTTCCGATCCATTCTACCGCAAAGAAGGTCGTGATGCCCAGCAATCCGGCGGTGAGAAACGTGCCGGCTTCGGCCTGATCGGGCATCTGGCGCGAGATAAGGTAGAGACCCAGGATCGTCAGGATGATCTCAAACGCCTCAAGATCTGCGAACTTCTTGAGCGGGCGCTCGATAAAACCGATCCAGTCGTGCTCCTTTTCGGAATCGAAGAAGAACTTCAGGCCGACCAGCAGCAGGAATGCCCCGCCGAAGCCCATGATTCCGGCGTGTGCGCCTTCGATGATGTGCTGGTACTGATTGGGATCGTCGATTGCCAGCCGCAGGGCCTCGATCGGCCCCATGCTGGCCGCGATGGCCACGATGATCAGCGGGAACACGATCCGCATCCCGAACACGGCGATCAGAATGCCCCAGGTCAGAAAACGGCGCTGCCAGACCGGATCCATGTCCTTCAGCACGGTGGCGTTGACCACCGCGTTGTCGAATGACAGCGATACTTCCAGAACGCCCAGAACCAGGCAAATCCAGACCGTGGCGAGGGCGGCTCCGACCGTGCCGCCCATGCTGTAGCCGAGCCATCCGCCCAGCGCGAGGCAGGCTATCGTAAATAGCAGGCTGCCGCGGAAATATTTCATCATGGTACTGTTTCCCCCAAAGGTAACCGCCGTACGGCCACTCAGTCCTTGCTACCGGCCGTCCAGCGAAATCCGAACCCAAGCCGTTGATCATACTCCGAATGGTCGCGATAGTATTCGACCAGCCGGGTAATTCTGAGCGCGCCATTATCGTTTTCCAGCAGGGCGATGCCGCAAAAGCCGCGATCGTTGCGGCCTTCGGTCATGCGGACCTCGATTGGCGGCTGGTCAGGCGCGGTGATGGTAACAACCCCATCAGTCGATGCCCAGTTGGGCGCACCTTCATAGATGTAGGCGAAAATCGCGATCCTGCGGAACAGGCTCCATTGCGCGCCGTTGATGCGCATTGTCTCGCCATCGGCAACGTCCCCGGTGCGATCATCGCCTGACAGCGCAACGAACGGCAGCCGGTGAAAATCACCGAACCGTCGCCCCAGGGCCTGAATGACCCCGGCGTTTCCATCGTTCAGTTCGAAAAAGCAGCCCAGATCAAGGTCGATCGCGTTCGAACTCCCGAAAAAGCTCTTCTTGCCGCGATTCCAGTTGAGGTTGATGCGGATCTCTCCGAACGAACTGCCGCGCTTTTCCAGGCTGACGCTGGGCCGGGCCTTGTCGAGCGAAATCTTGGACAGGTTGACCGGCGCCGCCGGCGGAGGCGGCGGGGGAGGAGGTGGTGGTGGAGCAGGCTCATCGGCTACATCGATCCCGAAAGATCGGGCAAGGGGGGCAAGCCCGCCGTTGAACCCCTGCCCGATTGCGCGCAGTTTCCAGCCGTTGCGGCGATAGAGTTCGGCCACCATCATGGCCGCTTCGCTCGCCTGGCCCAGATCAGGGGCGTAATCCACCAGGCCGCCGCCGCCCGTATCGGTAACTTGCAGTTTGAGTCCGGCGTGACGGGACAAGTTTATGCCCGATGCCGCAGCATCAACGGTGACGCAGAAAACGATACGCTCAATCGCTGCGGGAATTGCGGTTAGATCAACCTCGAACCGAATGGAGTCCGGGGTCGATCCAGCAACCTTGATCGCCCCATCCGCACCGCTCGGCTGGTTGAAGAAAACCATGTCATGATCGCCGCGAACCTTGCCTGATGCCCCCAGCAGATAGGCCGAGGCATCGAGGCTGGAGCCGTTGGCCGCCGGCCAGTCGATCGCAACCCTTACGTTCTGTGCTTCGACATGCGTATTCGCGCCGGTCTGCAACGTCGTTGCCATCTGTACCCACCCTCATCAATGCCAGAATGATTGCAACCGCGCCCGTTGCCGCGGCCTCACAGCGCGGCGGTCACAGCGAGCGGACGAT
>JAFLDC010000458.1 GCA_017302775.1 Sphingomonadales bacterium | reverse complement strand
TGCCCGAGCTGTTCGTGCATCGCCCGGAGGTGGCGGAGAGCTTTGCCAAAGACCCGAAGTATGCGGCCGAAACCGCGTTTCGGAACGCGGCGATGCAGGGGGCCTACATGATCCTCTGCGCCCGCGCCCTTGGCCTCGATTGCGGGCCGATGTCCGGGTTCAACGCCGAGCGGATGGACCAGGCGTTCTTCCCGGACGGGCGCTGGAAAACCAACTTTCTGATCAACCTGGGTTACGGCGACCGTTCGGTGCTGTTTCCGCGGCTGCCGCGCCTTTCCTTTGAAACGGCGTGCCGGATCGTCTGACCGGCGAAGAAGACAGAATATTCAACCAAGTGGAGGACTTGAGAATGCCCGATAGCGTATCTGCAAAGGAAATCGTCAACCTCGTGCGCGAGAAGGGGATGCTGGCAAAGCAACTGTATATCGTCAGCACGACGCCCGCAGGCTCGCTGGACAAGGTGATGGAGATGGTCGAGAACCATCTCGATTATCAGGTCGATCTGGAGCGCCGCGGCATCATGTTCGCCGCCGGCCCGAACTGGACCGACGACGAGAAGGAATGGAAAGGCGACGGCACCGTTGTCATCCGTGCCGGTTCGATGGCCGAGGCGCATGCGCTGATGGAGGCCGACCCGATGCATTCGAGCGGCGCGCGCAAGTTCACCATCCGCCCCTGGCTGGTTGACGAGGGCCGCCTGTCGGTCGAGCTCGACTTTTCCACCGGCAAGTTCCGGATGGCCTGAGTCATGAACGTGTCGCTGGAGGGAAAGTCGATCGCCGTGACCGGCGCCGAGTCTGGCATTGGCAGGGCGATCGCGCTGGAATGTGCCGCCTCCGGTGCCACGCCAGTTCTGATCGGTCTGGTGAAGGATGGCCTGGATGAGACGGCCGGGCTGATCAGGTCGGAACACGGGATATCGGCGCGGGTCGAAGTCGCCGATATCACCGATGAGCCGCGCATGGACCGGCTTTTCGCCGATCTCGCCGCCGGTCCGGGACTTGACGGGCTGGCCGCGAACGCGGGCCGGTCGCAACGCATGGTGCCATCGGTCGAGCTGGGTCTGGACGAGTGGCGTTCGGTGATCGACGTCAACCTGACGGGGACGTTCATCACCCTGCGCACGGCGGCGCGCGCGATGCGCGCGAAGGGTGGCAGCATCATCGTCACGGGGTCTTCGACCGCCGAGCGACCGCTGCCGGATTTGGCTTCGAAGGCGGGTGTTCACGCGCTGGTGCGGGCCCTGGCGCGGGAATTCGCGCCCGAGATACGGATCAACCTGCTGGTGCCGGGCACGACCGATACGCCATTCACCCGGGCGATCCCCGGCCATCTGGATCGGATCGCCAGCAATATGCCGATGAAATCGGTGGTCCAGCCCGAGGAACTTGCCCGCATGGCCGCATTCGCGCTGTCGGACCAGGTGCCGCACATGACGGGATCGTCGCTTCTTGTGGACGCGGGGCGCAGCGCGCTTTAGACGGAGGGAATGTTCCCGGATTTGTGGATGGGCGCACCGGAGTTGCATTGAACCAGCATCATGTCGGCAGCCACGGCGCCGACGACCGAGCGAAGCATGCACCCGGGGGATCTCAGACCAAGGCCGCCGGAAAGGGTAACGGTTTATCTGCCAAAGCAAAAACCGCAGTATGGCGGCGGATCCGCATGCGCAAACCCGCCTGACCGGGACGGACCCGTTGCCGAAGTCCTGACCCTAAGACCGAGCCCCCGAACACCGGCCGCGAAGGCAGGGCCTTTCAATGCGACGGCGTTGATCTGCGCGGCTGCGCCGGTCATCGCTCACTGCGTCGCGAGCGTCGCGATATAGGCGGCGATGTCGCGCATTTCGTCGTCGCTCAGGGCAGATGCGAAACCGGGCATGCTGTCTGGCGGATTTTGGATGAACGTCACGAAACCGTCGATGTCAAAGGCTTCGGCCGCAGGGCGCAGGTCGGGCCCCGCCCCCCCTGCGCCGGTGCTGCCGTGGCAGGTCGCGCAAACCTCAAGATAAAGCGTGCGCCCCATCTCGACGTCGCGGGGGGGCGTCTGCTCGGCATGTGCGCCTGACGCCGCAAACACTGCAGCGATCATGGGCAGGAAGGTCTTTCGCATCTGGTATTCTCCGGGTTCGGGAAAGGAAAAAGGCCGCGCCCCTGAAAGGGACGCGGCGCGCCGGGCATCAGAGGTTCCGGACTGCTTCCATGTTGGCCTGAATGGAGGCGCGGTAGGAAAAGGCCAGCAGCGGCCCCAACGTACCACCGCCGGACCAGTAGGCCCGTCCGGTCGGCGAAGCCACGCAGTTGCCGCAACCGTAAAGGCCGGTGATCGGCGCGCCCTTGGTGTCAAGCACCTGCCCGTGGCTGTTCGTCACCGGCCCGCCCTTGGTGTCCAGCGCGCCCCCCACGACCAGCGCGGCGAAATAGGGGCCGCTGTCCGAGATCGGGTGCATCGTCGGATTGTCGGGATTGGCATCCTTGCCGACAGGCCCCGTGAACAGAAGCTCCACCTGCCGCTCGCCCCGGGCGAAATCTTCGTCCTTGCCGGCCGCGGCAAAGCCGTTGAACCGTTGGATCGAGGCTTTGAGATTGTCGGTGAACCCCTCTGCCAGCGCGACCCCGCCGGTGTTTCCGGCGTATTTTGCCAGCCGCTCGGCCACGGCTGTGCTGAGTTCCTCGAGCGTCTGGCCCTTGATGACGTGCCGGTCGTCGCCGCCGACAGGCGTGATCAGGCCGCCGAAGTCCGAACTCGCGCAGTTGTCCTGTGCGTGCTGGTCCCAGACCATGATCTGCACGAGGTCCGGCATCTCGGCCTTGGCGCCGTCCCAGCGGAAGAACTGCTGCGCCAGCTCGTTATACTGCAGCTTATCGTTCAGGGTCCGATGG
>JAFLDC010000457.1 GCA_017302775.1 Sphingomonadales bacterium | reverse complement strand
AGTTCCCGCAGTTCGCTGTCCTGACGCGCCAGATAGGGGGCATAGGCGGCATCCTCAGCCACTTCCTCCGCCAGATCGTCATCGCGCAGCACCTCCGCCGCGATCCACGGCCGCAGCGCCGCCAGTTCGACCCCGCCAAACCGCAACCACTCCCGCAGGGTAAGCCTCCCGGTGTCGCTCCGCACCGGAGCCCCCGATCCGGCCAGCTCGTGTCCGGTCAGGGTGAGCTCCAGCGCGCGATCCAGCGCTGCGCGTTGTTGTTCGCGCCGGGCGAACCAGGCGCTGCGCTCTGGCCCGACACAACCGAGCGTCAGGCCCAGCGGCGTGAGCCGTGATGCGGCGTTATTGGCCCGCAACCGAAGCCGGTACTCCGCCCGTGCCGTCAACATCCGGTAGGGTTCGCTCACCCCATGCAGGGTCAGATCATCAATCATCACGGCCATATAGGAATTGGCACGGTCAATCGCCGGCCCATCCCGCCCCAGCACCGCAGCCGCAGCCTGCATCCCGGCCACCAGCCCCTGCGCGGCGGCCTCTTCGTATCCGGTCGTTCCATTGATCTGCCCGGCGCAATACAGGCCCGGCAGATTGCGCAGTTCCAAAGTTGGGCGCAGCGCCCGCGGATCGATGTGATCGTATTCAACCGCATAGCCCGGCACAGCCATGGTCACCCGCTCCAACCCCACCATTGTCCTGAGCATCTGCAACTGGACATCAGCGGGAAGCGAGGTGCTGATGCCGTTGGGGTAAACCAAGGGGGTATCCAGGCCCTCCGGTTCCAGGAAGACCTGGTGACCGTCCCGGTCGGCAAAACGATGAATCTTGTCTTCGATCGACGGGCAATAGCGCGGCCCGGACGCACCAATCGCACCGGAGAAAAGCGGCGAACGGTGCAGGTTTGCCCGGATCACGTCATGACTGGCCGGGTTCGTACGGGTGATGGCGCAGAACACTTGCGGCAATGCCCGGCCCGTACCATTTCCGTGCGGACGCAATGCCGACATCGTCCACGGCTCGATATCGCCGGGCTGTTCCTCCAGCCGGGCCCAGTCAATCGTGCGCCCGTCCAGCCGCGGCGGCGTGCCGGTTTTAAGGCGGGCCATCGGCAGATCGAGATCGCGAAGTTGCGCCGCCATCCGTTGTGCGGACGATTCGCCGATGCGGCCTCCGGTGATGCGCTCTTCACCCCGAAACAACGTTCCGCCCAGAAACGTCCCGGTGCACAGGATGACGGCGTTCGCGGCCAGCGCAGTATCATCGGCCAGGTCGATCCCAACGACCGCACCGCGCTCGACCCGCAGCGCCGCGGCCTCGCCCGCGATCAAAGTCAGGTCACCCTGGCGCTGCAAGAGATTCTGCACGGCAGCCTTGAACCGCTTGCGATCGGCCTGAATGCGTGGCCCCTGCACCGCCGACCCCTTGGAGCGGTTGAGCATCCGATAGTGAATCGCCCCGGCATCCGCAGCCCGCGCGATGATGCCATCAAAGGCATCGACTTCACGAACGAGATGTCCTTTGCCCAACCCACCAATCGCCGGGTTGCAGCTCATGGCGCCGATTGCATCAAGATCAAAGCTGACCAGTGCCACGTGCGCGCCCATCCGCGCCGCGACAGCCGCAGCCTCGACCCCGGCATGGCCCCCGCCCACCACAATGATGTCAAATTGCTGCATAGCCAGCTGCGTCTCTAGAGCATCGCACCATCATGTGGGAACCTGGTTTTCGACGCTGGCCGGGTTTGTACCGCAAAAAGGCCACTACACATGTTTCACGTGGAACAGCTCACTTGCCGATGCAGAAGCGCCCGAACAAAGTGTCCAGCAGGTCATCGGTAGCAGTGCGGCCAAGCAGATTGTCAAAGGCGACCCGTGCCAGACGGAGCGACTCCGCGGTCAGCAGTGGATCTGCATGCTCGGTTGCCTGGGCCAGAGCCGTGCGCGCGTCGCTCAGCAGCTTGTGCTGACGCTCGCTCAACGCACCCTCGCCCGGTTTGGGCAGGGCGGCGGCGGCGGTTTGCACCAGATCCGCCCGCAGTTCCGCAATTCCCTCCCCCGTTCTTGCCGAAATACGGTGGCGGGGCGCTCGCTTGGTCAGCTGCTCCATCCTGTCGATCTGGCCTTCAATCTCCCAGGCTCCGGGCGGGCCGGCACCTTCCGGCCCCAACCACAGCACCAGGTCGGCCCGATCGAGGGCTTCCAGCGCGCGCTCGATCCCGATCGCCTCAACCACATCATCGACGGCGTCGTGCAATCCTGCTGTATCGGCAAACAGGAAAGGCACGCCTGCAATCGCAACGGGGCGGGTCAAGACATCGCGCGTGGTCCCGGCAATGGGCGTCGCGATCGCCGCCTCGGCACCAACCAGGTTATTGAAAAGAGTGCTTTTTCCGTAGTTTGGCGGCCCCGCAATGACGACCCTGAAGCCTTCCTTGAGCAGTTCTGCCCGGGGGCGATCGAGCCATTGCTTGATGGCGGAACTCAGCGCGCTGATTTTCAACGCAAAATCAGCAGGTAACGTGGCAACGTCGTCCTCATCAGCAAAATCCAGCACCGCCTCAACCGCTGCGGACAGATTCAGCAATGCCGTGCGCCATCGCTCCACCTCGCGCGAGAACGCCCCGTCCGCCATGGTAATGGCAGACAGACGTTGCAGTTCGGTTTCCGCCTCCAGCAGATCGGCCAGGCCCTCCGCTTGGGCCAGGTCAATTTTGCCGTTGAGGAAAGCGCGGCGGGTAAACTCACCCGGTTCGGCTTTGCGCAGGCCAGGCAGCGCCGCCAGCGCCGCCTCAACCGCCGCAATCACCGCCCGTCCACCGTGGCACTGCAATTCCGCCGTATCTTCACCGGTTTCGGTTCCGGGGCCAGGCAACCACAGCACCAATGCC
>JAFLDC010000456.1 GCA_017302775.1 Sphingomonadales bacterium | reverse complement strand
GTATGGCCGGTGCTGGTTCAGGGACAGGGCGCCGCTGGGCAGGTAGCAGCAGCCCTACGCGGCTTCGCGGAATTGCCGTCCGATGGTGCGGTGCCCCGACCCGATCTCGTGATCGTCGCGCGCGGCGGGGGGTCGATCGAGGATTTGTGGGCCTTTAACGAGGAAGTGGTGGTGCGGGCAGTGGCCGAATGTCCGATCCCGGTCATATCGGCGGTCGGGCACGAGACCGACACCACGCTGTGTGATTTTGCGGCAGACCGCCGCGCTCCGACGCCGACGGCAGCGGCGGAAATGGCGGTTCCGGTTCGCGCGGAGCTGGCAAACACCCTTGCTGAGCTGGCCTTGCGCCAACGCCGCGCGGTGGTGCGCCCCTTGCAGTTGGGGCGCGAGCGTCTGATGGCGCGGGCTGAACGGATGCCGGTTCCGACCGCCTTGCTCAACCCGCAAGTGCAGCGATTGGACGAAGTGGCCGAGCGATTTCGCCGCGCGTTTGCCGATCGGACGCGGTTAGCGCGGGCCGATCTGCAACGGGTGGCGGACCGACTATCGCTTCCCCTGCTTACAGCAAGGGTTCAGGCGGCGCACGGACGGCTCGACGGATTGGCGCGGTTGTTCAATTCGCTCGACCCTGATCGCGTGCTCGCGCGTGGCTATGTCCGGGTGACGGGGCACGATGGCCGGACCTTGACAACCCGCGCTGCTGCGGCACGCGAAACCGCGCTGTCGCTTCATTTCCAGGATGGTGAGCTTGCGGCCGTGGCCGGCTCTGCGACGGGCCATGCTGTACCTCGGGCCAAACCGGCAACCGACGGCGATGATAGCCCGCAGGGCAAATTGCTCTGAATCGACCGGGCTGTTAAGGCACAACCATGTTGATGAATTCCGCTGATCGTTCCGCCATGCTGTTTTACCAGCCAAATGGATTTCGCGTGTTGAGCCCCGGTCACCACGTGGCCTGCGCGGTGAGCGGCGAATTGATCCCGCTTGAGGCGTTGCGTTATTGGAGTGTCGAGCATCAGGAAGCCTACGCCAGTGCCGAACTGGCCGCACGGCGGCTGCTCGGCTAAGGGTGACGGGACCATGCAGCGACGCCTCTTTCTGGCGGGCGGCGGCGTGCTGGCCGGCCTTGGTCTCTGGCGCGCGCGCGGATGGGCGGCAGAGCGGATCGGGCTTGATCCACAAGCGGATTTTGCGCTGTCCGGGCAATTGACCCAGGGGGGATGGGCGCGGGGTCGGGGCCCCCGCGGGACCAGCCGTTTGGTGTTCAATGGCCGGCAGGTGCGGCTGGCATCGGACCTGACGTTCTTCATCGCTTTTGACCGAGACGCACCGTCCCGGGCCGAGCTGCTGGCCGAATTGGCCGATGGTGGTTCAAGCCGGGGCGGCTTCGCCATCGCACCGCGTTCGTGGCAGATCGAGCGGATTCCGATCGGGCCGCGCCCGGGCTCCCCGCCCAGCGAGGAATATGCGCGTCGGCGGGCGCTGGAAACGGCGCGCATCAACAGCGCCCGGGCCAAGGATCACGCGATCGATGGCTGGCGCCAGAAGTTCATCTACCCAGCGTTCGGCAGGATATCCGGGCGTTTTGGCTCGCAGCGGATCTACAATGGCACGCCGGGATCCTACCATTCAGGGATGGACATTGCGACGGGCACCAGCGGGACACCCTTTGTGGCACCGGCGGACGGCGTGGTGATCCTTGCCGCAGAGAATTCTTTCAGTCTCGAAGGGCGGTTGCTGATGATCGACCACGGCATGGGGCTCAACAGCGCGTTTCTGCACTGTTCGAGCCATGCGGTGAAGGAAGGCGATGTGGTTCGCCAAGGGCAGTTCATCGGCCGGATTGGCGCGACCGGCCGGGCGACCGGCCCACATCTGCACTGGTCAATCAAGTGGCGGGACGCCCGGCTTGATCCCCTGTTGTTCGTGGGACCGATGGGCAGCTGAACTGTTGCCGGGCAGGCCGCGCAGAAAGATCGCTATTCCACCCTGCGCACCTTGATGGCGCGTTGCCCGTCGATGTTCATGCGGAAGGTTCCCAGTGCGCCCTTGTATACTTTGACCTTGTTGCCCCTGGCCGGGTCGAACACCGGGCGCTCATCGTCGGTTTGCTCCCAGATCGAGCCATCCTCCAGCGTAATCCGCCAGCTGCCATAGCCAAACGGGCGCGCCGCAGCGATCGTGCCTTCGATCGAATTCACCTCGTCCTTGTCGGCATCGCCGCCACCGAAAATTCCCAGGCTTGGCAACTTGAAACCAAACAGTCCTTTCTTGGTTTCACGGACCGAGGCCCGATCGGCCATGACCACGTCCCCCTTGGCCGTTGCCTGTTCCAGCTTGCCGACCTGGCTATCGAAGCAGGCCAACCGTGCGGCAGGGTCAGCCACATCGCGGCATTTGACGACTTCTTGCCAAGCCTGTGGCGGCGGTGGCGGGGATTTGTCCTTGGCCGCGACGACGTTCGCAAAGCCCAGCGTGCTGGGGACGATCAATGCAGTCAGGATCGCAACATGGTAAATGCGCATGGCAGGCAGTCTCCTCGGCACGATCTGCGCGGCAGGCCGTGAACGCTTGTCATCACGGTTAATAGGCAATCTGTCCACGCTACTCTACTGTGACTTTATGGTTACAGTGCGTTTCAAACCCGCGCGAATCCGCCGCTCGGTGCTTTACAGGGGAGTCCCATAGCGGCACGGAAGCGCCATCGGGCGGATATTGGGTCGTTGTTGCGGCTCGTTCGCCTGTTCGCACGTCAGGTCACGGCCTGGCATCCAGAACAACAAGGGACTGGAAACAAATGAAAAGCTTGCTCAAACTCGCATCTGCCCCGGCAGTGCTCGGTTTCGCGCTCACCGCCCTGCCGGCCTATGCCCAGGACGCTGCGGGTGAAGACG
>JAFLDC010000455.1 GCA_017302775.1 Sphingomonadales bacterium | reverse complement strand
GCGTGGCCGGGTGTTTCACCACCACCGGATCGCGTCTGCGTCCGGTTGCGGGTACGCCGGGGGTCACGCTTTATCCGGCGGCAGTCGCGGGCAGCCCCTGCACCAATCTGGGTGTATGGAATGGCTCCAGTGTCGATCCGGTCAAGGCAGAGGGAGACGGGTTCACCTGGCGCGCCAACCTCAACTACAAGCCCAACAGCGACCTGCTGCTCTATGTCACCGCTTCCAAGGGCTTCCGGCCGGGCGGGATCAACCGCCGGGCCGATGTGGCGCCTTACGCTCCGGACTTCCTCTACAACTACGAACTGGGGTGGAAGGCTACACTGGCACCCGGCTTCCGTATCAACGGCGCGATCTATCAGCAGGATTGGAAGAAGTTCCAGTTCAGCTTCCTGGGGGCGAACAGCTTTACGGAAATCCACAACGGGCCCGATGCGCGAATTCGCGGGGTGGACGTCGATATCGCTTATAACCGCGGGCCGCTCAGCCTGCAGGTCGCGGCGGCCTATACCGACGCGAAGATGACGAAGAACCTTTGCGCGATCGATGATCCTACCTATGCCTGCACCGGGGCCGGCAATTCGATCTCGTCACCGGCGGGAACCCGTCTGCCGATCACGCCGAAGTTCAAGATCGCCGGCACGGCCCGTTACACGGCAGAAGCTGGCGCAACGACCAAGGTCTATGGTCAGGTCAACGCCGCTTATCAAAGCTCGGCACCGAGCGAAGTGCGGGCCGGGCCGGCGGCAACGATTGGCGAACTGCCGTCGTTCACCACCGTGAACCTGGCCTTCGGGGTAGAGTGGGAGAAGTTCAACATCGAACTGTTCGCACAGAACGTGTTCGATGAACGCGGACAGCTCTCGCGCTATCTACAATGTGGCCAGTGCGGTCAGCGGCCCTATGTGGTGCCGATTGCGCCGCGCACCATCGGCTTGCGGCTCGGGATCGAATACTGATCCCGATAGCGGTTTGGAATTGAAGGGCGCCCTGGACCTTTACGGTCCGGGGCGTTTTTCATTGCGGTGTTTGGCAGACTTCGACCCAGCGGGCGCTCACCAACTCGGCCAGGCGTGCGGGTTCGATCTCGACCGAACTGGTCTGGGTGCCAGCCGCCGGGAATACGGTTGGGAAGGTCAGCAATGACCGGTCGGCCAGGATCGGCAGCCTGGTGGCGAGCCCGAACGGGCATACTCCGCCAACCGCGTGCCCGGTAACCGCCAGGGTTGTTTCAGCATCGAGCATCCGCGGTCGCCCGCCGAGTTCGGCCTTGCAGCGCGCATTGTCGAGCCGTGCATCGCCGCGGGCCAGCAGCAGGTACTGCACCTCGCCAACCCGGATCGCCAGGCTTTTGGCAATTCGGCCCGGTTCCACACCCAGCACTGCGGCGGCTTCGGCAACGGTGGCGGTAGAGCGGTCATGATCGATCAGGCGCAGATCCGGCGCATGCTCGGCCAGCCAGGCCAGAACGCTTTCCCCGCTCATTGCCGCGGCCCGCCTTCGTCTGCCCAGGCGAGCGGTACGTGGCTGGAGGGCAGGAACGCAGCGTCAGGCATCGGGATCGCCAAACCGTTCAAGCCGGAACGCCGCGCGCAGATATTCCTCCGCCGCGGCCTTCAGCTGAGGCTCCTTGGCGAAGGCTTCGGCGGGGAGCGGCGCCGCGTCAAAGGCATGCAGCAGCGACCACAGTGCGAACTTGCGGCCCGGTTCACGCTCAACCCCGAACCCGATCCTGAGCTGCTCCAGCCCGCGCGCAAATTCCGCCTCGGTCAGGGTTGCGGGATCGTCGGTGCCAAAGAAATGGCGGATCAGTGCGGCTAGATCCATCCCAGCGCCTGCGCCGTCCATACCGCGCCGCCGCCGATCAGCAGTGCCAGGGCATATCCGCCCCAACCGGGCCCGGCCCGTTCCTTGCGGTCCCAGATCAGATCAACCGGCGGCAACGGCGGCGTATCGGGTGCGCCGCCTTTTGGCGGGAACTTCTCTTCGATCCGGCGAACCAGATCGGGAATGCGCAGCAGCGTGTCGGTATCCTTGCGCAGCCGTTCGGCGATGGCGGCCTCCGGCCCCAGTTCGTCGCGAATCCATTCACGGACATAGGGTGCGGCGACGTCCCACATGTTGATTTGGGGGTTGAGCTGGGTGGCCAGCCCTTCGACCATGACCATGGTCTTTTGCAGCAGCAGCAGGTGAGGCTGGGTCTGCATATCGAATTCGCGCGTGATCGCGAACAGGCTGTCCAGCATCTGCCCGACGGACAGTTCACTCACCGGCCTGCCCCGGGTCGGCTCACCCACGGCGCGCAGTGCGGTGGCGAATTCATCGACCGAATGGTAACTCGGCACATATTGCGCCTCGAAATGGATTTCGGCGACCCGGCGGTAGTTGCCGGTGGTAAGGCCATAGAGGATCTCTGCCAGCCACAGCCGGGCCCGCCGATCGATCCGGCCCATGATCCCGAAGTCGATCGCGGCGATCGTGCCGTCACCTTCGACGAACAGGTTGCCCTGATGCATGTCGGCATGGAAATAGCCCAGACTGATCGCCTGCCGCAGGAAAGTGAGCACCAGATGCTCGGCCAGGGCCGGCAGATCGTGCCCGGCAGCACGCAGCGTTTCGGTCTCGCTGATCTTGGTTCCGTCGATCCAGTCGATCGTCATGACCCTGCCGTTGGTCCGGTCCCAGTCAATGCCCGGCACGCGGTAGCCTTCCACAGCGCGCATCCGCTCAGCCAGTTCAGAGGCCGATGCCGCTTCCCGCCGCAGGTCGAGCTCACGCAGGGTCCAGCGCTTGAAATTGGCAATGACCAGCCGGGGCCGCAATCGGGCTGCTTCGCCGCCCAGAGCTTCAAAGTGTGCGGCAGCCCATTCGGAGGTCTGGATGTCCTCGGCGAATTT
>JAFLDC010000454.1 GCA_017302775.1 Sphingomonadales bacterium | reverse complement strand
ATGCGGCGGGCGAGCTGGCTCTTGCCCGCGCCGGTCGGCCCCATCAGCAGGATCGGCGCGCGGGTGCGGCTGGCAACCTGCTCGATCTCGTCAATCATCGTGTTGAACGCGGCGTTGCGCGTTTCGATGCCAGACTTGAGGAACGACGTGCTTTCCGCGCTTTCGCTGGCGAAGCGGGTTGCGATGCTGTCGTACCGCGACAGATCGAGATCGATCACGCTCCAGGCTCCCGCCGCGTCGGGCGCTCCGCGCTTGGGCTGGGTCTGGAGCAGGCGGCCGGGCAGGTAATGCGCCTCGGTCAGCAGGAACAGGCAGATCTGCGCAACGTGGGTGCCGGTGGTAATGTGGATCAGGTAATCTTCGACATCCGGATCGAGCGGCTGCGATCGTGCGAAGTCCAGCAGCTTGCCGTAAACCTCCTCGAAGTCCCAAGGATCGACAAAGTCGATCACGTGCCGCTCAACCAGCGTCTCGGGCGAGACCGAGGCGATGTCCTCGCTCACATACTCGGCCAGGCGGCTATGCGCCGAACCGTGGATCATCAGGAAGCGATCGACCCGCAGGTCCTCGTGCATGCACAGGCCCACCGAAGGCCGCCACTTCATCCAGCGCGACGGGCCGAATTTGGAGGCATCGAGCGTGGAGCCGAGGAAACTGATAACAGTGGTTGGCTTCATGCGCCAAATTTCTATCATCTTATCCTATGGGATACAAATATCGTGTTTTACCAGATTCGGTGAAACGATGGGATAGCCAGCTAAGCCAGAAAATAATGTTTTATATCAGATAAATATGAGATTTCGGCAGATCAACAATTAAAACTGGCACACCGCCTGCAATTACTGTGGCGTCGGGTCGGTCGAACAGCCCGGCACAAGCGGAACCAAGAGGCGGTCGGAATGGGCCGGCCGCCTCCGAGGTCCGGCTCATGCTTCGGCCCGGCAAAAAATGTCTCGCCACGCGTCGTTGCGGATACCAGATCTAACCAAGGGAGGTCAGCGATGACCCGTACGACTTTTGAATTCCAGGCCGTCGAAGGCGGCGTGCCGATCAAATTGTGGACGCGCGGCGTGCCCGTCGATGACAAGGCGCGCGACCAGCTTTCACGCGCGGCGAAGATGCCCTTCATCTTCAAGCATGTCGCGGCGATGCCCGACGTCCATGTGGGGATCGGCGCGACCGTTGGTTCGGTGATCCCGACCAAGGGCGCGGTAATTCCGGCAGCGGTCGGCGTGGACATCGGCTGCGGCATGATAGCGGCGCGCACCTCGCTGATGGCGCATGATCTGCCCGACAATCTGGAAGGCATCCGCTCCGCAATCGAGCAGGCGGTGCCGCACGGGCGCAGCTCAGGACGCGGCGGGCGAGACAAGGGATCGTGGGGCTCGCCGCCTCCGGCGATTGTCGAGGCGTGGGCCGCGCTGGTCCAGCGCTTTGACCGGATCTGCGACAAGTTCCCCCGGCTGAAGAACACCAACAACCTGGTGCATCTCGGCACGCTGGGAACCGGCAACCACTTCATCGAGCTGTGCCTCGATCAGGAAGCCCGCGTCTGGGTCATGCTCCATTCCGGTTCACGCGGAGTGGGCAACGCGATCGGCACGTTCTTCATCGAACTGGCCAAGCAGGACATGCGCAAGTGGCATATCAACCTGCCGGACGAGGATCTCGCCTACTTCCCGGAAGGGACCGACCACTTCGATGACTACGTCGAAGCGGTCGGCTGGGCGCAGGACTTCGCCGCGCTGAACCGCCGCATGATGATGACCAACGTCATCGCCGCGCTGCGGGGGCAGATTGCCAGGCCGTTCGATGCCGAGCTGGAAGCGGTGAACTGCCATCACAACTATGTGACGCGGGAAAACCACTTCGGCGAAAACGTGCTTGTCACCCGCAAGGGGGCGGTGCGGGCGGCCAAGGGCGTGCTGGGGATCATCCCGGGCTCGATGGGAGCGAAGAGCTTCATCGTGCGCGGGCTGGGTAACCCGGAGAGCTTTGACAGCTGCAGCCACGGCGCGGGACGGATCATGTCGCGCACCGAGGCCAAACGCCAAGTGACGCTCGATGAACACATCCGCGACACCGAAGGCGTCGAATGCCGCAAGGACGCGGGCGTGATCGATGAGACGCCGCGCGCCTACAAGCCGATCGAAGCCGTGATGGCCGCCCAGGCCGATCTGGTTGAGATCGTGCATACCTTGAAGCAGGTGGTCTGCGTGAAGGGGTGATCCCCCTTCACGTGGGCTGCTAGCGCCGGAGTGACGCCATGATTGCTAAGCTGATTTGCAGCAAATGCGGAGCAGATCTTACCAGCACGATCCGCATCCATTCTTCAAAGGATCCTTATTTCGAAACGCCCGAAATCGAGGATGGGAGGTCGATTACGGTGTCCGGCGAGGCGATCAAATCGTGGGAACCGATGCAGCGTTCGTTCGATCCCAACCAGCCAGCTTCGCTTGAATTTGTACCGCAGTATTGGCTCAACCCGGCCGACATTGAAGCGACAGTCAAACCTGTAAGCGATCCTCGAAGGTTGAATGGATGCTGCGGGCTTGATGGCTGTGATGGCCCCAACATGCGCTGCAAAAAGTGCAAGACCGAAGTCGGGACCAGGCAAAGCGATTGCTGGACGGCAAATGTCTTTATTCCCGATCCAAACAACTCCCACTGGGTAGAAGTAGTGCAATGATCACCATCGACGGATCGGAAGGCGAAGGCGGCGGGCAGATGGTGCGCAATTCGTGCGCGCTGTCGCTTGTGACCGGTGAGCCTTTCCGGATCAGCAACATTCGTGGGCGTCGTTCGAAGCCCGGCCTTATGCGCCAGCATGTGACGGCGGTAGAGGCCGCTTGTGTGATCTCGGGATCGGAATGTTCCGGCCTGACGGTCGGCGCGACC
>JAFLDC010000453.1 GCA_017302775.1 Sphingomonadales bacterium | reverse complement strand
GACGGAGTGAGTCCGAGATGCCACAGATTGACGCAGGTTGCCGCGGGGCGGTGTAAGGCATTTTAAAGTGACCCAATACCGCCGCAACACAGCGCTGGACAAGCGGCCCTGCAATGCGCCATCACACCCCGCAAAATAGAACACCTCCGGGGGAACCACTTAAGGGTTGGAGGAATGAAATGACGAGTCATACGATCGACGCCACGGCCTGGTCTGCGCTGCTGCTGGGGCTGACCGCGCTGTTCGCCGGGATTGGCGCGCTGCGCAAGCCGGGCGCCTGGCGGATCATGCTGGATGAAGTGCAGCGTTCGCCCGCGTTGCAATTCCTGTGCGGGCTGATGGAACTGGTGATCGGTACGGTGGTGTACCTCGCCAATCCGTGGGTTCCCGCTGACCTGATGACCTGCGTGATGAAGGCATTGGGCGGGATGATGATGGTTGAGGCGCTGGCGATCCTCGGCTTCGTCGATATCTATTCGCAGTTCTGGCTGCGCAGTCTGACGCACATGCATCGCGGCTGGGCGCTCAGCACGATGGCGCTGGGGCTGGTATTGAGCGTGCTGGGGGCGATGCGGCTGGCCTAAAGGGCAGCGATCTCGGACGAGGGATAAGGCATCAGCAGGGTGGCTGCCCGCTGCCATTCGGCGCGCAGCCACGTCTGCCACGCTCCGGGATCGCCGGGCAGGATTACCGGCATGGCGCTGTGCCCGGCATCGCGCCAGACGGCGTTGGGCTCGCAGGTCAGCAGGGCGAAGCTGGGCACCTCGCTGTCTTTCCACACGCCGGCCAGCGCGAACAACGGTTGATGGGGTGGCGCCAGCCACAGCTGGCGGCGCTTGCCGTTTGCCGGATCGATCCGCCCCCACGCCATCACCGCCGTCGCCGGCACCAGGCAGCGGAACTCGCTGTTGCGCAAGTTGCCGATCCAGAACGGGCTGTCGACATTGCGCACGCTCAGCACCCCGCGCCCGGCATCGAAGGCGGACGGCGGCGGCGGTACACCCCACAACCGCGGGATCATCCGGAGCGGCTGGCGCTCGCTGCGCGGCCCGGCCACAAACTCGCGCCCGGTGGTCAGCACCGGGGCAAACTGACCGGGAGCGATCGTGCCGCCCGACCACGGATCGGCCCCCACCGCCGCGCCGAAATGACGGGCGATTGCGGCAGCATCGGCGGCAAGGCGGTAAAGCACGGTCATCGCGCTGGACTGTCGCCGGGCATGCGCCTAATGTCCAGCCATCCCCGGGGAGCCGCGTCGGCTGAGAGGGAGGGTTCGCATCCTCCGACCCGTCGAACCTGAACCCGTTAGCACGGGCGGAGGGAGGGCTTGCCAACGCGCCCCCGTTCCGTCCCTGGAAGGACTTTGCGCATATGGCCGACATCAACAGCAAGCTCGAAATCGGCGTCACCACCGGCCCGATCCGTGGCTCGAACAAGGTCCACGTCGGCCCGCTGGGCGTCGCGATGCGCGAGATTCATCTCGAGCCGTCCAGCGGTGAGCCGCCGGTGCGGGTCTATGACACCTCCGGTCCCTATACCGATCCCGCGGCCGCGATCGACATCGCCAAGGGCCTGCCCGAACTGCGCCGTGCCTGGATCCGCGGCCGCGGCGATGTCGAGGAAGTCACCCAGCGCGAGGTGAAGCCGGAGGACAACGGCCAGCTCGGCCCGGATCGCAGCGGCGGCGTGCCCCCCTTCCCCAATGTCCGCCGCACCGTGCTGCGCGCCAAGCCGGGCCACAACGTCAGCCAGATGCACTACGCTCGCCGCGGGATCATCACCCCGGAAATGGAATATGTCGCCACGCGGGAGAGCCTGGGGCGCGCCATGCTGCGCGAATATCAGCGCGACGGGCAAGACTTCGGCGCGGCGATCCCCGACTATGTGACGGCAGAATTCGTCCGCGATGAAGTGGCCAGGGGCCGCGCGATCATCCCCAGCAACATCAACCACCCGGAAAGCGAACCGATGGCCATCGGCCGCAACTTCCTGGTCAAGATCAACGCCAATATCGGCAACAGCGCGGTCGCCAGCGATGTGGCGAGCGAGGTGGACAAGATGGTCTGGTCGATCCGCTGGGGCGCGGATACCGTGATGGACCTGTCGACCGGGCGCAACATTCACGACACCCGCGAATGGATCATCCGCAACAGCCCCGTGCCGATCGGCACCGTGCCGATCTATCAGGCGCTCGAAAAGGTTGGCGGCATTGCCGAGGATCTGACCTGGGAAGTGTTCCGCGATACCCTGATCGAGCAGGCCGAACAGGGCGTCGATTACTTCACGATCCACGCCGGGGTACGGCTCCCTTACGTGCCCCTGGCGGCCAAGCGCGTCACCGGCATCGTCTCACGCGGCGGCAGCATCATGGCCAAATGGTGCCTGGCGCATCACAAGGAAAGCTTCCTCTACGAACGCTTTGACGAGATTACCGAGATCATGAAGGCCTATGACATCGCCTATTCGCTGGGCGATGGCCTGCGCCCCGGATCGATCGCCGACGCCAACGACGAAGCCCAGTTTGCCGAGCTTTATACCTTGGGCGAACTCACCCACCGCGCCTGGAAGGAAGACGTGCAGGTGATGATCGAAGGGCCCGGCCACGTGCCGATGCACAAGATCAAGGAGAATATGGACAAGCAGCTGGAAGTGTGCGGCGAAGCGCCGTTCTACACCCTCGGGCCGCTCGTTACCGATATTGCCCCGGGGTACGATCACATCACCAGCGGCATCGGCGCGGCGATGATCGGCTGGTACGGCACCGCGATGCTGTGCTACGTCACCCCCAAGGAACACCTCGGCCTGCCCGACCGCGACGATGTGAAGGTCGGCGTGGTCACCTACAAGCTCGCCGCCCATGCCGCGGACCTCGCCAAGGGCCACCCGGCCGCCAAGGTCCGCGACGACGCG
>JAFLDC010000452.1 GCA_017302775.1 Sphingomonadales bacterium | reverse complement strand
ATGTAAGCGCTGGTGGCCGGGCAGCCATAGGCCATCGCTTCCATGATCAGCGCGGCTTCCAACCGGCCCAGCCCGATACCGCCATTCTCTTCGCTGACGTAAATCGCGCCAAAGCCAAGTTCTCCGGCGGCCTTCCAGACATCGACGGGATAGTGCGCTTTCTCGTCCCATTCGGCTGCGAAAGGGGTGATCCGGTCAGCGGTGAACTTGCGCGCCATATCCTGGATCGCAAGCTGGTCATCGGTAAGGGAAAACTGGTCGGTCATCATCAATCCCATGAAAAGACGGTGCGCAACATGCAATTTTTCGGTGCTCGCTGTGTTTCATCAAACAGGTCAACGCGGTCAATTGCAGCCAATTGAGCTTTCGTAATCTTGGTAGGCGAACTGAAGTAGGCCGAACCGTTGGCTCTGTTCCAAATTGCCACAACGTATTCGCCATCGACTTTTCGCTGCGCAAAGAGCATGTGCCCATGACGTGTCGGCTTGATCTTCATATGGCCTTGCGGCTTGGCTGCCCACCCGATCCCGTGCACCTTCAATACGCCAAAAGAGCCATGCCATTCAAAAGTTCCGCCGTGGATGCCACCCTGCAAAAGCACAATGCGTTCGCCGCCGATCAGATCGATGATTGGGGCATAGCCACAGAAACGGCCCGGGCCTACTAAGGTGCTTGCATTTGCGGCGCTGGTGTCAACCATCAGCAACGCCATAGCAAGGAAGGCACCCCTCAGGTTCATTCAATCACCCCATCGTCGGGATAACAAATGCATTGCTCCCATCGCCGCCGCCGTCAGGCCAGCGCGCGGTGACGGTCTTGACCTTGGTCCAGAACTTTACGCCTTCCATGCCGTGCTGGTTGGTGTCGCCAAAGGCGCTGCGCTTCCACCCGCCAAAGGTATGGTAGGCGACCGGCACCGGGATCGGCACGTTGATGCCGACCATGCCGACGTTGACCCGCGCAGCGAATTCGCGCGCGGCGTGCCCGTTGCGGGTGAAGATCGCAACGCCGTTGCCATACTGGTGCTTGCTCGGCAGGCTCAGCGCTTCCTCAAAATCCCTGGCGCGAACCATTTGCAGCACGGGTCCGAAAATCTCGTTGTGGTAGCTGTCCATGTCCGGCGTGACATGATCGAACAGGGTGGGGCCGACGAAGAACCCCTGCTCATGCCCTTGCAGCGTAAAGCCGCGTCCATCCACTACCAGTTCGGCGCCTTCTGCGGCGCAACGGGCGATCCAGCCTTCGACCTTTTCCTTGTGCGCCTGGGTCACGACCGGACCATAATGGGCTGCCGGATCCGTCGATATGCCAACGTTGAGCGCCGCGATCGCGGGGATCAGCTTGGCCTTCAGGCGTTCCGCGGTATCATCGCCCACTGGCACCACCACCGGCAGGGCCATGCAGCGTTCGCCCGCGGAGCCAAAGGCCGCCCCGGCGAGGTCGTTCACCACCTGGTCAAGATCCGCGTCGGGCATGACGATGCCGTGATTCTTGGCTCCGCCCATCGCCTGAACCCGCTTTCCGGCGGCCACCCCGCGGTTATAGACGTAGTGCGCGATGTCGCTTGAGCCGACGAAGCTGACCGCGCCGATCGCCGGGTGATCGAGGATGGCGTCGACCATTTCCTTGTCGCCGTGAACGACCTGGAAGATACCTTCGGGCAGGCCCGCCTCCAACCACAGTTCGGCGAGGCGATTGGGCACCGAGGGGTCGCGCTCGGACGGCTTGAGGATGAAGGCATTGCCTGTGGCCATTGCCACCGCCCCCATCCACAGCGGGATCATCGCCGGGAAGTTGAACGGGGTGATCCCGGCACCGATGCCCAGCGGCTGTCGCATTGAAAAGACGTCGATCCCTGGCCCGGCGCCCTGGGTATACTCGCCCTTGAGCACGTGCGGAATGCCGCAGCAGAATTCGACCACTTCCAGCCCGCGCTGGATGTCGCCCTTGCTGTCGGCAATGACCTTGCCGTGCTCGCTGGAGAGCATCAGGGCCAGCTCGTCCATGTGGGTTTCGACCAGCGCCTTGAAATTGAACATCACCCGCGCGCGGCGCTGCGGGTTGGTCGCTGCCCAGGCAGGCTGGGCGGCCTGGGCGGCGGCCACCGCACGCTCCAGCATGGCGGCATCGCCCAGCGCGACCTCGGCTTGAACCGCGCCGGTATTGGGGTCAAAAATAGGGCTGGTCCGGGCCGGGACCGCGCCGCCGGTGCCGCCCGCGATGAAATGATCGATCAAGCGCATGTAATTTTCCTCCACCGACTCCACGCCGTTTCCCTGCACCCGCGTGCCCGTGCAGACAATAGGAAATGCATCGACGCTCAGAGCTTCTCAGCGACGATGCCGTTTGCGGCGAGGGTGTCGATCTCCGCATCGGACATGCCGAGCATGTCGGCCAGGGTTGAACGGGTGTCCTGTCCTGACCGTGGCGGTGCCTTGCGGTAGGTGGCCGGACTTCCCGACAGTTTGGCCGGGAAGCCCAGAAAGCGGACGGGGGTTCCGTCATCACGATGCAGTTCGTGGATCAGCCCGCGCGCTTCGACCTGGGGCTGGGCCAAAGCCTCGGGGATAGAGTTGATCCGCCCGCCAGGCAATTTGGCCCGCTCGAGCGCGGCGATCAGATCCGCCGATTTCCAACCGGCGATTGCGGGGTTGATGATGGCGAACAGGGCATCGCGGTTGGTGCTGCGGTCGGCTGAGGCGGCGAACCGCGGATCGGTGCCCAGTTCCGGCAGGCCCAGAACTGTCATCAGATCGCGAAACTGCCGGTCATTGCCCAGCGCAATCAGAACATCACCATCGGCGCAGGCAAAATCCTGATAGGGGACGATCGTGGGGTGCTGGTTGCCCATCCGGCGCGGCTGCGTTCCGCCGTTGAGCCAGTTTGAAGCCTGGTTGGCGAGCAGCGCCATCTG
>JAFLDC010000451.1 GCA_017302775.1 Sphingomonadales bacterium | reverse complement strand
GGCGATTGGCCACGGTCGATGTACAGCTGTGGCAGGACGATGAAAGCAACGTCGTGGGTCAATCAACTGTGACCTATGCCTTGCCCGGCTAATATCAAAACGCCTCCCCGATGGGGAGGCGTCTTGGCTTTCGGAATAGCAGCGATCAGAGCTGTTCAAGCAGGTATTCAGCGCTGCTGACTTTAAATTCACCCGGACCTTCGACGTGCAGTTGTTCAACCGTGCCATCGTTGATCACCATCGAAAAGCGCTGGCCCCGTTTGCCCAGACCAAAGGCGCTGCCGTCCATGGTCAGGCCCAGGGCTTCGGCAAAATCGCCGTTCCCATCAGCCAGCATGGTGATGTCTGCGCTTCCCGATGCCTTGTTCCAGGCCCCCATCACGAATGGGTCATTAACCGCGGTGCTGACGATCTCATCAATCCCTTTGGCTTTGAGGTCAGCGGCCTTTTCGACGAACCCGGGAAGATGCTTGGCCGAACAGGTCGGCGTAAAGGCACCAGGAACCGAAAATAGCGCCACACGCTTGCCGGCAAAGTAGTCAGCGCTCTGTACGGCCTCAGGGCCGGCTTCGGTGGCCTTGACCAGTTTGACGTCTGGCAGCTTGTCGCCAACAGCGATTGTCATTTTCGTATCTCCTTGGTGTTCGAATGGTGGGTGTACCCACCAATATAGGTACGGCGGTGAAGGGGGCAAGGCGCAGCGCGGATGGTTAATTTCGCTTAACTGGCCCGCTTTAAGATTCGGTAAATCGAAACGCTCAGGCTCTCACGTGCGGGCAACGGCCCGCCGGGAGACAGCATATGAAGATTGCTAAAGGGGTCGCGGCAGGGGTTGCCGCCGCATCAGTTCTATTTTCCATGTCGGCAAACGCAGGTGAGGGCATGAGCCAGTCGGAAAAATTGCGCCGACTTGATATCATGCTGATGGTTACCGGGCTACGGTGCCGCAACGGGCCAGACAATTTTCAGCCGGACTACGGTCGTTTTACTACCAACCACATCGGCACGCTCAACGCGGCAAGCAATTCCATGAAGGCGGATCTATCGCGGCGTCATGGCGCAGCCGGAGCCAATCGTGCGCTCGACAAACTGAGTGTGAAGATGGCGAACCAGTATGGCCAGGGGCACCCGTGGCTGTCCTGCGCGCAGCTCAAGCAAGTGACAAGAACGCTGGCCGACATGCGCGGGGTTGAGCCATTGGTCGCTGCCGCTGACGAGCTGTTGGCTGACAGCAGACCGCGCCAGCTCGCCTGGTTGCGAAAATGACTCAGTCGGTTTCAGCCGAACACATATAAAGGCATCGTTATATTTGCCTCTCCTGTGGCAAGCGGCTAAGGGCGGCGTCAGACCGGCGCCGCCCCATCGTTTCGCGGTGCCGCTATTAGCAGGACAGGAGTTGCCCCCGTGGCCCAAGAGCATGACTATGTAATCGCTGACATCGGCCTGGCCGATTTTGGTCGCGCCGAAATTAAGATAGCCGAAACGGAAATGCCTGGCCTGATGGCGCTGCGCGACGAATTCGGCGCCAGCCAGCCGCTCAAGGGCGCGCGTGTGGTCGGATCGCTGCATATGACGATTCAGACGGCTGTGTTGATCGAAACGTTGGTTGCGCTGGGCGCTGAAGTTCGTTGGGCAACCTGCAACATTTTCTCCACCCAGGATCACGCGGCAGCCGCCATCGCTGCTGCTGGTATCCCGGTCTTCGCGGTTAAGGGCGAAACCCTGGCCGACTATTGGGACTATGTCGGGCGGATCTTTGACTGGTCGACCGCTGAAGAACCGAATCGCACCGCCAATATGATCCTAGATGATGGCGGCGACGCCACTATGTTTGCGCTGTGGGGCGCACGGGTGGAGGCTGGCGAAGCATTGTTTGAGCCCAGCAATGCCGAGGAAATCGAATTCGCCCGCGCCTTGAATGCCTTCCTCAAGGCGAAACCAGGCTACCTCTCTGCCTCGGTGGCGCACATCAAAGGCGTGTCGGAAGAAACCACCACCGGCGTCCACCGGCTCTATCAGATCGCCAAGGACGGCAAGCTGCCGTTCCCCGCGATCAACGTGAACGACAGCGTCACCAAGTCGAAGTTCGACAACCTGTATGGGTGCAAGGAATCGCTGGTCGATGCGATCCGCCGCGCCACCGACGTGATGCTGGCCGGCAAGGTTGCCTGCGTTGCCGGGTTCGGCGATGTCGGCAAGGGTTCGGCCGCTTCGCTGCGTCAGGGCGGCGCGCGCGTGATGGTCACCGAAATCGACCCGATCTGCGCGCTGCAGGCGGCGATGGAAGGCTATGAAGTCGTCACCATGGAAGAAGCCGTGCAGCGCTGCGATATCTTCGTCACCGCCACCGGCAATGAAGACGTCATCACTGCTGAGCACATGAAGGCGATGAAGCCGATGAGCATCGTCTGCAACATCGGACACTTCGACAGCGAGATTCAAATCGCTGCACTCGACAATTACAAGTGGACCGAAGTGAAGCCGGGCACCGATCTGGTCGAATTTCCCGACGGCAAGCAGATCATCATTCTGGCCAAAGGCCGCCTGGTGAACCTGGGCTGCGCCACCGGCCACCCCAGCTTCGTTATGTCGTCAAGCTTCACCAATCAGACGTTGGCGCAGATTGAGTTGTTCACCAAGAACGACGAGTACGAAAACCGGGTCTACGTGCTGCCCAAGCACCTCGATGAAAAGGTTGCCGCACTTCATCTTGAAAAGCTCGGCGTCAAGCTGACCACGCTGAGCAAGAAACAGGCCGATTATATCGGCGTTTCGGCCCAGGGCCCGTTCAAGCCTGACCATTATCGCTATTGATTTATGCGTCGTCCCGGGCGGTTGTTCCGGGACGACGATAAACCGCTGGTTGACCTTGCCATGGCGCTGCGGCGCGCATAGCTGGATGGCATGACGTTGACCCCT
>JAFLDC010000450.1 GCA_017302775.1 Sphingomonadales bacterium | reverse complement strand
CGGTCAAGCAGGCGCCCAAGGATCCCGACATCGGTGATTGCATTGACTGTAACGGCTGCGTCAACGTTTGTCCGACGGGGTATGATATTCGCAACGGTCCTGATATTCAGTGCATCACTTGCGCGCTGTGCATCGACGAATGCGACAAGGTCATGAAGGCGATCGGACGTCCGCGCGGATTGATCGATTACGCCACGCTGGAAGATGCCGAAGCGGAACGGCGCGGCGAGCCGGCGCGACCGATCACCAAAGCACTTTTTCACACTCGTACGCTGGTTTACACCGGCATCTGGGCGGCAATCGGGTTTGGTCTGCTATTTGCGTTGGGGACGCGCGATCGGATTGACCTTAAGGTTCAAAAAGATCGCAATCCGCCTTACACCGTTCAGTCAAGCGGTGAGATCCGTAACGATTACACCGTCAAGCTGCTGAATATGCAGGCGCGTCCGCGCCGGATGAAGGTTGCCCTTGAAGGGTTGCCCGGCGGACTGTTCTGGACTGGCGGGAGCAGCCGCGATGCAGCCGCGCGCGAGATCACGATCAACGTGCCGGCCGATCGGGTCGAGCCGCTGCGGGTCTATGTCGTGGCACCCGATGGTACGAAGGCGCAGGACTTTGCTTTGACTCTGAAGTCGCTTGACGACGAAGGTGAATCCGATCGCAGCGCGGTCAAATTCGACTCACCCGTCGATGCCGACGGAGCCGAACAATGAAGGCGTTCACGACCGGACCGTTCACCGGCAAGCACTTCACCTTGATCATCGTCGCGTTTTTTGCCGTGGTGGTCGGGGTTAATCTATTCATGGCTCGTGCTGCCAGCTCCACTTTCGGCGGGGTGGTGGTGGAAAACTCCTATGTTGCCAGTCAGAACTTCAACCGCTGGCTTGATGAGGCCAAGCGCGAGAAGTCGCTAGGCTGGCAAGCCGAAGTAAAGCGTACTGGCGACAACAGGGTGAGCGTGTTGCTGGCAGGGGCTCCGCGCGATGGAGTTGTCCTGTCGGCTGTGGCACGCCATCCCTTGGGCCGGGCTGCTGATAAGCGGTTGCGGTTCATGCGGCAGGCCGACGGTCGTTTCCTGTCTGACCAACCATTGCCCGCCGGGCGCTGGCGGATGCGGTTTGAGGTACAGGCAGGCGATCAACGCTGGCGGAGCGAACAGGACGTGCGATGAACGCCCAGGCGTCTGATCTGACCCAAGCACGTTTGGAAACGACCGTATTGGTCGTTCCGGGCATGCATTGTGGGGGCTGCATGGCCAAAGTCGAACGGGCGCTGGCGGCAGTGCCAGGGGTTGGTGCAGCGCGGGTGAACCTGACCGCAAAACAGGTGCGCGCCGATCATTCCGCTGATGTAACGCCGGCGCACCTGATCGCGGCACTGGAGGCAATTGGGTTCGCCAGCCAGCCTCGGATGGATGAGCTGACACGGGCGCCATCGGCGGTCAAACCACTGCTCGCGCCGCTGGCAGTGGCCGCCTTTGCTTGCATGAACGTGATGTTGCTGTCGGTTTCGGTATGGTCGGGCGCAGAGGGATCAACGCGTAGCCTGTTCCACTGGATATCGGCCTTGATTGGTATCCCAGCGATTGCCTATTCGGGTATGCCGTTCTTCCGTTCGGCCTGGGGCGTGCTGAAGCGGGGCCGCACCAACATGGACGTGCCAATCTCCATCGGGATCGTGCTGGCGACGACGCTTAGCGCCTATGAAACCGTTACCAATGGGCATGACGCTTACTTTGACGGGGTCCTTATGCTGATCCTGTTCCTGCTGGCCGGGCGGACGCTTGATGCGATGATGCGTGACCGTGCCCGGGCGGGGGTGGATGCCCTGATAAACCTCGCTGCGCCAGGTGCGAGTGTCGTTTCGGCCGACGGTAAGCTGCAATGGATCCCGTCCATCGATCTTGTTCCCGGTATGGTCATGCGGGTCGCTGCGGGAGATCGGCTTGCAGCCGATGGTGAGATCATCAGCGGCGCGAGTACATTCGATCAGTCGTTGCTCACCGGGGAAAGTGCCCCCGTCGCGGCGGGAGTGGCGAGTCTGGTTCACGCCGGCACGCTTAACCTTGATGCGCCGGTTGACGTTCGGGTGATTGCGGCCGGGCCGGATACGTCTCTGGCTGAGATCGCCCGGCTGATGGACGCAGCGGATCAGCCGCGCTCGGTTTATGTCCGGATCGCAGACCGCGCGAGCAAACTCTATGCGCCGGCGGTTCATACATTGGCGGCGCTCAGCTTTGCGGGATGGCTGATTGCCGGGGTGGGAATATATCAGTCGACTGTCATCGCTATCGCCGTGCTCATCATTACTTGCCCCTGTGCGCTGGGACTAGCTGTGCCGGTTGCGCAGGTCGTCGCCAGCGGGGCGCTGATGAAGGACGGCATCATGGTCAAGGATGGCAGCGCGATCGAGCGGCTGGCCACCGTTGATCGCGTGCTGTTGGACAAAACCGGTTCTCTGACGCTTGGCAAGCCCAACCCTGATGGCGGTACGCTGGCTGGACTGGACGCAGATGCCGCTGGGGTTGCGCTGGGACTTGCCTCTCACAGTCGCCATCCACATTCACGTGCGATCGAGGCAGCCTTGATCGCTCAGGGGTATCGGGCGGCGTCCGTCGATGGCGTCGCCGAAACCGCTGGCATCGGACTTTCCGGACACTGGAACGGTCTGCTGGTATCTCTTGGACGCAGCGATAAGGCCGACGTCGTCTCGACCACGCTGCGGATCGAAGGACGGCCCGACCGGCTGATCACATTCGTCGATCAGCTTCGTCCCGATGCCTTGGAGGCGTTGGATCAGCTCAACGCGATGGGCTTGTCCGTTTCATTGCTTTCCGGTGATAACCGTCAGGCTGTGGCAGAAGTTGCCGCAGCCGTCGGTTTGCCAGCACAAGCGGCGGCAAGCCCGGCTGACAAGCGGGATGCGATCGC
>JAFLDC010000045.1 GCA_017302775.1 Sphingomonadales bacterium | reverse complement strand
AAACCTATTCGGCCATGATCTTCGATTTGAAAAAGGGCGCGAAGGAGGATCAGCGCGAGATCATTCGCAAGCTGGTGGCGCTGCAATACAAGCGCAACGATGCGGCGTTCCAGCGCGGCACCTTCCGCGTGCGAGGGGACAATCTGGAGATCTTCCCCAGTCACTATGAGGACATGGCCTGGCGGATCAGCTTCTTTGGCGACGACATTGAGGAAATCGCCGAGTTCGATCCGTTGACCGGCAAGAAAGGCGCGAGCCTGAACAGCGTGCGCGTTTATGCGAATTCGCACTATGTCACCCCCGGGCCGACGATGAAGCAGGCCGCAGACGCGATCCGCTTTGAGCTGGCCGAGCGGCTCAAGGAGCTGGAGGCAGAGGGCAAGCTGCTCGAAGCCCAGCGGCTTGAGCAGCGCACCAATTTTGATCTTGAGATGATCGCGGCGACCGGATCATGCGCCGGGATCGAGAACTATTCACGCTTCCTCACCGGGCGCTTGCCGGGCGAGCCGCCACCGACGCTGTTTGAGTATTTGCCCGATAATGCTCTGCTGTTCGTCGATGAAAGCCATCAGACCGTGCCACAGATCGGCGCGATGAGCAAAGGCGACCACCGCCGCAAGATCACGCTGGCGGAATATGGCTTCCGTCTGCCAAGCTGCATCGACAACCGCCCGTTGCGTTTCAACGAGTGGGACGCGATGCGGCCGCAGACCGTGGCCGTTTCCGCCACCCCCGGATCGTGGGAAATGGAACAGTCCGGGGGCGTATTCGCTGAACAGGTGATCCGCCCCACCGGCCTGATCGATCCGCCGGTCGAAATTCGTCCGGTCGAGGACCAGGTTCAGGACTGCATCGAGGAATGCCGCAAGGTCGCGGCTGCGGGCTATCGCACCCTTGTTACCACCCTGACCAAGCGCATGGCCGAGGATCTCACCGAATTCATGCACGAAGCCGGCCTGCGCGTGCGCTACATGCATTCCGATGTGGAGACGCTGGAACGCATCGAATTGATCCGTGACCTGCGGCTTGGCGTCTATGACGTTCTGGTCGGGATCAACCTTCTACGCGAAGGGCTCGATATCCCCGAATGCGGGTTAGTTGCGATCCTCGATGCCGACAAGGAAGGTTTTCTGCGCAGCGAAACCTCTCTGATTCAGACCATTGGCCGTGCCGCCCGCAATGTCGACGGGCGGGTGATCCTCTACGCCGACCGGATGACCGGATCGATGGAGCGCGCCATCGCCGAGACCGACCGTCGCCGTGAGAAACAGCGCGCATACAATCTTGAGCACGGCATCACGCCTGAGAGCATCAAGCGCAACATCCACGATATCGTTGCTGATACCGCCAGTCGCGACGGGGTGTTGGTGGAGATCGAGGACGATGCGCGCAACAACCTCGTCGGCCACAACCTGCGCGGCTACATTGAGGAGCTGGAGACCCGAATGCGCGCTGCGGCGGCAGATCTGGAGTTCGAAGAAGCTGGCCGGCTACGGGACGAAATCCGGCGGCTGGAAGCAACAGAGCTTGGCCTGCCTGAAGGGGAGCGCGTCGCGCCGATTGTCGGCCGCAGCAATGAAGGCAAGCCAGGCACCCGCAAGGGCCGGTTCGGGCGGGAGTCGCGCAAGGGCAAGTGCGGGCGGTGATCCATGCGGAGGACTTGCTCCGAAGCGGAGCGAGTTGGACTTGCCTGACCGCAACCTAAACGCATAGCTTCATCGGCATGGCTGACGAACTGCGTTATCATATCAATGTGTTCTGGCATCCTGATTGCAAGTGCTGGATTGCAGATGTGCCTGATCTGCGCCCTTGTTCCGCACAAGGAAACACGCCGGAACAGGCCATGGCTGAGTTGCGGCGCGCTATTGATCTGTGGGTCGATGCCGCAAAAGCCGCGAGCCAGCCGCTGCCGGAACCGCGCTATAGCCCAGCAATATTCGGCGGGTAACGCCGGCGGCGTTCAGACTTTCCCGAATCGTCCCTCGAACCCTTCGACATCGCCGACGGCGAGGAAGCTGGCCTGCTCAACCCAGCTATCCTTGGCAGGACGACCTGCGAATGCCCCCAGCTTCTTATCAAGGTCGGCCAGATCGGCATCAGTCAATGCGGCGATCTGGGCATAAGTGGAAAGCCCCAGTGTAGGTAGCAAGGCCTGCAGCTTTGGCCCGAGCCCTTTGATACGGGAGAGATCATCCCCCGCATCAGGCCGGATCTGGTCCGCCGATTGTACGGCGGTGGCTGCTAATGTCTCCGGCGCAACCGGCGCAGGGACTGGCTCCACCAAGGGTTGAATTTCCGGCGTGGGGGCGGGTTCTGGCACCGTTTCAGGTACAGGCTCAATCTCAGGTGCTGGCCGGGGCGACGGAGCGGGTGCAGGTGCGGGCTGGATCTCCGGGCCGGGCGTTGGCACCGGGTCCTCGGTCACGGCAGCAATTGGCATCGGCGCTGCGGCTTCGGCTTCCTCCACGACGTCCTGAGCGCCGACCGCCACCGCCTCCGCCGCGCCAGCCATAGCACTACCGAAAGCCGGCGGTATGATCTGGGCAGCGGGAGCGGCATCAATCAGCGCCTGATTGCGCTGGATCGAAGCCGCGCCGGCATCGAGCACATCCGGCTTGTACTCTCGCCGTTCCGGTCTCGAACGCGCCCTGCTAAACAGCAACCACCCTGCCAACATCACAACCAGCAGCGCTGCGGCAAATATCAGCCAATTGGCTTCGATCGCTTCCATTTCTTACCTTTCGAGGATTCCCGCTACAGCCGATCCGACGTCAAGGAGAGCGGCAAACCCGGCTTGAATTCAAATCCTTTCGGCACCAACCCGCAGCAGATATGCACTCAGCCAGCAACATTCTTACGAAACAGAATTCGGTCTTCCGGACCAAACCCCTTGTGCCAGATGACATAGCCATACGCCAAGATAATCGCCGGAATTCCGATCGCCAGTTCCGCCCATACGGGCAGGAACCGCGTTACCACCCACCCGATCAGCACCGCTGGGGCGGCGGCCCAGACGAGCGGCCAGCGGAAAGGATTGACGGGCTGTTGCAACAAACGCGACAATAGCCAGCCCTTGGCCAGCGATGAAAAGGCCAGGGCCAGCATTAGCGCGCAGGCAGCGGCGGCAGCGGCGAACTTATCGCTCAACCCATAGTGTCGGACGAGCATGATCCCGGCAACCGTGAATGCGGCTTGCAAGGCGATGGTAACCAGCGACAACCACAGATTGCGATGCCGTGCCGTGTAAACCAACGCTGCCTCGCTGACCACAGCGGTTGCCGCCATCACCTCGGCAGCCAGCAGAAAGGTCAGGGCGCCGGTGCCGCCCACGAACTGGGGGCCGAGCAGGCCCATCACCGCTTCCCCCGGGATCGCCAAAGCAAGTGCCACTCCGATTTGCGCGGCGATGATCCAGAAACCGACCTGGTTGACCTGTGCAGCAATCGCCGAAAAGTTTCGTTCCTTCAGGTTCCGCGTGATGACCGGGCCCAGGATCGGCTCGAAGCTGGTTTTGAGCTTTTGCGGCAGGGACGCGACTTGCTGCGCGGCGAAGTATACCCCGACCGCAACAGGTGACGTAAAGAAACCAAGCAGGGCAATATCCAGCTTACGCGTACCCCATTCAATCAGGTCGGCACCGGCCAGCGGCGCTGATATCCACGCCAGATTTGTCATGCGTGATAGGCTCGGGCGCCACCCGTGTGGCAGTCCGAAAGCTCGGATCAAGGGCCAGAATGCCACCGCCACTGCAGCCAGCTTGGCAAGAATAAACGACAGAGCAAGACCTGCGGCAGGAATGAGCCAGAGAAAGGCAATCGCTGCCAGCGTCTGGGTCCAGGGTTCAACCAGCGAACGCGCCCGTACCGTTGCCGCCACGTTGTAGCGGTATGCCAGTGCGGCCAGCGCCACGTCTGTCAGCGCGTTGAACACCAGGGCGACCGGCAACATACGGTCCCACCACGTATATTCGCCACTGGGAAACATGGGAGCGGGCACGGTGTAGAGCGCTGCTGCGGCCGCGACGGACAGCAGAAACGTCAGCATCAGGCCATCGGCGATGACGTGACCCGGATCGCGATGATCCTCCGACAACCGCTGTGCCAGCCCGCGTCGCTGGCCAAGCACACACAGCTGACTGACCAACTCAACGATTACCAGCGCCGAAGCGTAACGGCCCAGTGCCTCCACGCCGTAAAACCGCCCGGCTATGAACAGAAACGGCGCGGTTCCGCCCAAACGCAGGACAAAGCCAAGAAAATTGGTTCGCCCGCCCTTGGCCAGTGCCTGGATGTCCTCCTGCGCGGAGTCACTGCGCGGCAAGCTCACAATCCTTCGCCCTCGGCCTTCAGCGGACGGGCGAGTAGTTCTGCAACGACAGCGCGCGCGGGTGCCTCACCCTTCAGCAGGCGATTGACCGCGGTGACGATCGGCATCGCGACACCCGTCCGGTCAGCCAACTCCGCCAGTACCGGTGCGGTATGGGCGCCTTCTGCCACGCTGTTTTTGCCGGCAAGTGCCTGGCTTGCGGAAAGCCCCTCGCCCAGCGCCTTGCCCAGTGAGAAGTTGCGGCTGGAAATGGATGAACAGGTCAACACCAGATCGCCGAGCCCGCACAGCCCGGCAAGTGTCTCGGCCTGAGCGCCGCGGGCCATGCCAAATCGCGTCATCTCCGCAAAGCCGCGCGCAATCAGCGCAGCGCGGGCGTTCTGGCCCAAGCCCAACCCCTCGACCACGCCGCAGGCAATCGCGAGGACATTTTTGACCGCACCGCCGATTTCGGCACCAATCACGTCATCCGAGTAGTAGGGTCGCAGCGACGGGCGTGAAACAGCTGGCGCGAGACGCTGCCATTGCCCCTCTCCTCCGGCACAGGCCAGGGTCACCGCAGTCGGTAAACCGGCAGCGACTTCATGCGCGAAAGTCGGACCGGAAAGAACTGCAATATCGGCTTGTGGTGCTGCCTCCGCGGCAACGTCAGACATCAGTCGCCCGGTCCCGGCCTCGATCCCCTTGGAGCAAAGGACCAGATCACGCCGCCCCGCCGTCAATCCAGCCAGCACCCGGGCCAGATGCTGTGCCGGAGTCACTACCAGCAGCACCGGCAGTTCAGCCAGCTCAGCCAGATCGCCGGTGGCATGGATCGTAGGCGCCAATCGCGCCGAAGGCAGGAACAGGCTATTTGTGCGCGACCGGTTTATCTCGTCAACCAGTTCCGTTTCACGCGCCCATAGCAATACTGACGAGCCATCACTGGCCATGGCCTGAGCCAGAGCTGTACCCCATGCGCCAGCACCGATCACGCCAATCCGTTCAGCTTTACCTGTCACGCTTTTACCCCCGCGCCGCGCACCGGGGCCGCATCCGGATCAAGCGGCCAGCGGGGCCGCGCAGCGAACTCAAGCGAATCAGATTGGCCCAATCGTTCGGTCCCAGCCCAGGCAATCATCGCCGCGTTGTCGGTGCACAGCGCCAACGGTGGCGCGACAAAGGGCAGATCATGCTCCTGCGCCAACTCTTCAAGCGCTGAACGCACAGCATGGTTGGCAGCCACACCGCCAGCAACCACCAGTGCAGAGGGGCACGACGTTAGACTTAGTGCGGTGCGAGTTCGATCGATCACACAATCGATCGCCGCCATTTGAAACGCGGCGGCGAGATCGGCATCGGAATATACATCCTGCCTGTCCATCGCCTCCTTGGCCCGTAGCACTGCGCTTTTCAGCCCGGCAAAGCTGAAGTGCGGTTCTGCGGTACCCTGTAACGGACGCGGCAGCCGAACTTTGCCTGGATCGCCATCCCGCGCCAGGCGCTCAACCGCTGGACCGCCCGGAAAACCCAAGCCAAGAATTTTCGCGGTCTTGTCAAAAGCTTCGCCCAGCGCATCGTCGATTGTGGTGCCAAGACGGCGATAGCATCCCACGCCGTCAACACGCAGCAATTGGCAGTGCCCACCCGACACCAGCAGCAACAGATAGGGGAACTGCAAGGTTGGCTCGGCAAGCCGCGGCGACAGCGCGTGACCCTCCAGATGATTGATTGCGATCAGTGGTTTGTCGCTGGCCATCGCCAACGCTTTGGCGCTGACCAGGCCGACCATCACCCCCCCGATAAGGCCCGGTCCGGCTGTCGCAGCGATGGCATCAACATCCTGCAACTTCATGCCGGCGTCAGCCAGAGTGGCGGCGATCAGGGGCGTAATCCGCTCAGCATGGGCGCGTGCCGCAATCTCTGGCACCACTCCGCCATAGGGACGGTGCGCGTCGTCCTGCGAGGCGATCCGCTGCGCTACGATGCGTCGCTCGCCATCAACCAGCGCTGCCGCCGTTTCATCACACGAGGATTCAATTCCGAGGACAAGCGCCATGGCCACTTTCCCTTAGTGACATTGCACAATAGGACAAGGCACGATGCCAGACTTATCCTTAAAAGCCGCCCCGCTCCGGCTCGGCACTCGCGCCTCTCCGCTTGCCATGGCGCAAGCCCACGAGGCGCGTGATCGTCTTTGCGCCGCGCATCCTGAACTGGACATTGAAATCGTTCCGGTGACGGCCAGCGGCGACAAAATTCTGGATCGCCCGCTAGCCGACATCGGGGGCAAAGCCTTGTGGACCAAAGAGCTCGACGCTTGGTTGGTCCAAGGAGAAATCGACTGCGCCGTGCATTCACTCAAGGACGTAGAGACGATCCGTCCGCCGGAAATTGCAATCACCGCCATTCTCCCACGCGAAGATGTTCGCGACGTCCTTGTTGGCGCAGACAGTCTGGCCGATCTGCCGCCGGGCGCGCGGATCGGCACCAGTGCGCCGCGCCGTGCTGCTCAGGCGCTTCACGCCCGGCCTGATTGTACTGTCGTGGGCATTCGCGGCAACGTTCAGACCCGCCTGGCAAAGCTTCAAGCCGGAGAAGCCGACGCGACGCTGCTTGCCATGGCGGGGCTTAACCGACTTGGTATGGTGGATTTCGGCACTCCGCTCGATCCGGCAGAATGGCTGCCTGCACCGGGTCAGGGCGCTATTGCCATCGAGGCTCGATCCGGCGATGCTGCCACGCGCCACATCTTGTCCGCAATTGATGACCCCGGCAGCCATCGCTGCGTAATGGCGGAGCGGGCGCTGCTCGCTGCACTTGGCGGCAACTGTCATAGTCCGATCGCGGTGCTGACCACCATGGGGATTGCTGATCTTACCATGCGAGCGGCGCTGTTGTCCCGCGACGGAACAGAACGGGTTGAAGCGACTGCCACTTTCGCTGCCGCAGACCTTGACGGACCGGCCCGCCTCGCCGCAGAACTGTTAAAGCGGGCTGGGCCTGCAATACGAGAGCAGTTCACCCCCCCGGGAGCCTAGCAGCATGGCCGTTCCCCTGGTGATAATCCGGCCCGAGCCTGGCTGCACTGCAAGCCTTGCTGCGTTGCAGGCGATGCCCGGAGTAGAGGCACACGGCTTTCCGTTGTTTGACATTACCCCCCGCAGTTGGGATGCGGTGCGCGCCGATCAGTTCGATGCACTTCTTGTCGGAAGTCCGATGGTGTTCCGCCACGGCGGCCCGGCGCTTGACTTGCTTCACGGCCTCCCGGTCTATGCGGTCGGCGAAATCACCGCCGAAGCGGCGCGCGCTGCGGGGTTTCAGGTGGCGGCTGATGGCGGCGGTACGCTTCAAAATGTCATGCCCAAGCTGGAGCCGACTCACTACCGATTGCTGCGGCTGGCAGGCGAGGAACGTGTCGCGCTGAATTTGCCGAAGGGAGTCTCGATGGAAGAGCGCGTCGTTTATGCCAGCAAGCCGCGCGAACTTCCCGTTGAACTGATCCGTTTGCTGAATCGTCCGGCGATCGTTGCGGTTCACTCCGCCGAAGCGGCGCGCCACCTTGCCGCGCAATGCGTTCGTCACGGCATTCGCAGGGCACCCTTGCGCATTGCGGCCCTGTCCGCCCGGATTGCCGCAGCGGCAGGCGACGGCTGGGGTGAAGTGGCTACCATCCCGTTCCCCGAGGACAAGGCCTTGCTGGCATTGGCCCGCCAGATGTGCCAAGACCCCTGGCCTGGCGCGCTGAGCGGAGTCTCCACTTTTGCCCACTACTAGGGACCAAATGTCCGATCTATACAAATCATCCCAGCCTTTCCCCGCGACCAGCCAGGGCGGCAAGCTGCGTGTCATCCTGGGTTCGGCCACTCTCGCTTTCCTGGCGGGCGGCGCTGTGGTCGGTTGGTTGGTTTGGGATGGTCGGCTGGCGCTGCCTGACAATGCTGAAGCACGGCCCGCGGCAGTCGCGCAACCTGCCTTGCCAGGCCCCGCACCCAGCGCGGCTGCTGCACATCTCACGGGTACACTGCTGGAGCAACAGGTTGCCGCCTTGGAACAGCGGCTTGCCCGGATTGACCTTCAGGCTGCGGCGGCCGAAGGTAACACCGCGCGAACCGAAGCCATGCTGGTCGCACTCGCTGCCCGCCGGGCGATAGAGCGTGGTGATCCGCTGGGCTATCTGGAAGATCAACTAAAGCTGCGGTTTGGAGCGGCACGCCCGGCCGCAGTCAATACAGTTGTTGCAGCCGCAAAAAACCCGGTCACGCTCCCGCAATTGGCCGGTGAACTGGATGCTTTGACGCCAGCGTTGACCGGCACGAATCCCGACGAAAGCGGCTGGACCTTGTTCCGAAACCGCATCTCGGGAATGTTCATAGTCCACCGCGACAATCGCGGCTCTGGCCTACCGGCGGCGCGGATCGCTCACGCGCAATTGCTATTACGCACCGGTCAGATCGATGCCGCAATCGATGAAGTGTCCCGCTTGCCGGGTAGTGCGGCCGCCTCGGTGTGGATCGCTAAAGCTCGGCGCTATTCCGAAGCTGGCAAGGCACTGGATCAGATCGAGCAAGCCGCACTGGCCGAACCTGAAAAACTGAAGGCCGGGACCGGTGAGGAGATTCGTCAACCGGGGCCCGGCGTCAGCCCATCGCCGACGGCTAATGCCAACCCGGCTGCATCAGCTTCAGCAGGTAGTGCCGTTTTCTAAGCGCGAAGCAGGTCAGGCAAATCGCCGGACATGCCGCGCGCCTCGTCCATGAAGAAGCGTTTGAGCCAACCCGAGCGCTGAACGCCAGCCATGCCGATCCGGCGGATGAGGCTGGGCAGTCTGCCAGGCACGCCAAACAGGCGAACAATTGCGTCTGTCGTTGCCATAACGGTGGTGTTATCAAGGCTGCGCCAACGCTCATAGCGGGCCAGGACTTGCGCATCACCCGGATCCAGACCCAGCCGCATCCCCTCCGACAGCACTTCGACCAATGCGCCAACATCACGCAGGCCAAGGTTCAGTCCTTGCCCGGCGATCGGATGCATACCGTGAGCGGCATCGCCGACCAGCGCCAGGCGGTGTTCGACAATGCGAGCCGCATGATGAAAATTGAGCGGCCACGACATGCGCGGCGCAGCCAGCTCTATCCTGCCGAAAACACCATTTAGCCGAGAAGCCATTTCGCCCACGAAAACCGCATCGCTTAATGCCGTGATGCCGGCAGCATCCTTTTCATCAAAGGTCCACACCACGGCGCTGCGATGCCGGCCGTCCGGCAGATCAAGCAAAGGCAACAATGCCAATGGCCCAGCCGGATAGAAAATTTCCCAGGCCACGCCGCGATGCGGCTTTTCATGGGTGATGGCCGTGACGAAAGCGCGATGTTCATAATTCCACTTGGAAGAGGTTAACCCCGCTTCCAGCCGGGTTGGCGACTGGCGGCCCTCAGCCCCTATCAACAAGCTGGCCTCAACAACGCGTCCGTCGCTCAGCTCCACCGCCACGCCGTGCTCACCGCGATCACGGCGCACGGGCTCGACGCCGCTCGACCAGGCGATCGCTGGTTCGTTCCGGGCCGCTTCAAACAATGCTAGCCGAATATCACGGTTAGCGTACATGCGGCCCAGCGTGCCGTCGCCCGGTTCGGGCTTGAAATCGATCCGGCCCGGCTTCATTCCATCGGTCACGGCGATCGCCTCGATCGCGCAGCCCAGCGGAGCCAGTCGTTCAGCCAGTCCGATATTGGTGAACAGATTCCAGCTGGCGGTTGAAATCGCTGAGGCTCGTCCATCAATGCCCTCCGCGGTCAATTCCTCTGGAAGGGCCTTGTCAATCACGTGGCTGGTGATGCCGCGCTGCGCTGCTGCCAGCGCCAGGGTCATTCCCACCAACCCGCCGCCAAGGATTATCAGATCGCGCCGATCAGAACCTTTTTGCGTCATGCCAGCCTCACTGTCCGCACGTGTTTTCGGCCCCGCCGTCCAGATCGAGGCATCGCCCATCGAACGTGCCGTCGGATATGCGCAGGCCAAGGATCGCGGACAGGGTCGGCGCAATATCAACCGTCTCAACCGGCTGCGGTTGCTCAAAGGCATGAATACCCTTGCGCCAGAACAGGATCGGTACGCGCCGATCATAATCGAACGCACTGCCATGAGTGGCCACGTAACTGCCCGGCATCGGCTCGGGAATGGGTGTTACGGTCCTTTCCAGCAGCAGCACGACATCGCCCGACCGACCAGGGTAATATGACGCACGGGCGCGTTCCTTCAGCCCCCAATCCTGCGGGTTTCCGGTGGGCAGCGGTGTACCGGCAAGGTCGGCAGCGGTGTAGGCCGCGGCAACTTGCGGATGGTTTTTGAGGATCGCTACTAGAGCCGCGCTGGCCTTCGCCTTCTGAACCGGGGTGAGCTTACGGCTAAGATAGAGATCACCCATCGGGGCATCGCCAAACACCAGCGGGCCGTCTACGGTGATACCTGTCTTTTCCTTGACCGCTTTGGCCAGATTGGCAGGGGCCAGGGCCTGATCGACACGCTCTGCCCGGGGGTAGGCCTGCTGATCCATCCGCTCCGGCATATCCAGTCCGCCGTGATCAGCGCTCAATACCACCATGTAGTCGATCCGCTTGCTATCAAGATATGCAAACAAACGGCCCAGATCACGATCGAGCTGGTTTTGCAGGATGCACATTTCCGCGCCCCCTACACCCGTGGCGTGGCCAACATAATCCGTCGCGGAAAGTGAAACCGACAAGACATCCGGAGCTGCCCCCTGTCCTAATTTCATCTCTTCGGCCAAGCCGATAGCCAGATCCACCGTGGCCGAATCCATCCGCGGTGATATTCGAAATTGCGATTCCTTCCCGGCTTCCAGAGCAAATCGCCCGGTACCGAGCGTGGTCTTGCCCACCGGTACAGCATGGTTATTCGGTGCACACCAAGCCGGGATTGGCAAGGCTGGCGCGCCCTTCTTGATCGTTGCGGCAGCGACTGCGTTGACCTTGTCAACCGCCGGGGTGCTACCCCGCCCGCCCAGGGTAACGAAGGCACCGTTCTTCCACCACCAGGCAGCATCGATATTGTGTCCGCCCATCATCATCACCGCACGATCCTTGGCCGAAACGGCGACATTGCGAGTTGCGGGATTGGCGCTCTTCATCAGCTCGCCCAAGGTTGGCACTTTGAGGTTGCGCGGAGATACCACCGGGTTGCGCGCCGAACTGGCCGGATCGCTTGCGTCCTCGGCGCAATAAATAGGCTTTTCGCCGCGTGGACCATCCGGTTCGAACCAGGAATTGGCGATGATGCCGTTGCGCGCTGGGCGTACGCCGGTGAGCAAGGTTGAATGGCCAGGGCACGTCTCGGTCGCGGCGTGGGACTGGAAGCCCGAGGGAAACACCACCCCGT
>JAFLDC010000449.1 GCA_017302775.1 Sphingomonadales bacterium | reverse complement strand
GCAACCGCCCGCTGACCCTGCTTGACGCCGTGTGCGAGGTACAGGCCGCGCTTATCGCCAAATGGATGAACCTGGGCTTCGTTCATGGTGTGATGAACACGGACAACATGACCATTTCTGGCGAGACTATCGATTATGGGCCCTGTGCCTTCCTCGATGCCTATTCAGCCGGGCAGGTTTTCAGCTCGATCGATACTGCGGGGCGCTATGCCTTCGGCAATCAGCCTGTGGTGTGCCGTTGGAACCTCTATCGGCTCGCCTCGGCCCTGATCGAAAGCATCGTCGCGGTGGACGAGTCCGACAGCGAAACCACGCGGCGAATGCTTGATGACTTTCCCGCCCGCTATGAACGGCACTGGCTGGCCGGACTGCGGCTGAAGCTGGGCCTGACCACTGCCGAGCCAGCAGATCTTGCGCTGGGTCAGCGGCTGCTTGCCATCATGGAGGCGCAGGGGGCTGATTTCACGCGGTTGTTTCGCAGCCTGCCCGCATCGCTGCGCGATGGCTACGGAGCAGTCGCGGCTGAACTGACCGACCCCGACGCGCTCAGCGGGTGGTGGGTGCAGTGGCAAGACCGGCTGAACCGCGAACCGCTTGATCCGATGCTTCGGGCCACCGCAATGGAAACGGTCAATCCCGTATATATCCCGCGCAACCATTTGACCGATGCCGCGCTGGCCGCAGCCGAGGCGGGCGATATGGCTCCGTTCCGGCAGTTGCTGGATCTGGTTGCGCATCCGTTTAACCAGCAAGACGGGATGGAGGCCTATGCGCATGGCGCTCCGGCAGGAACGCCGGCCCACGTTACCTATTGTGGAACCTGACCGGACACGGTCGAGACGGAGAAATGTGATGGCCCGCAAAGCGACTCTGACCTTCGCCGCTGCCTTATCCCTGCTGGGAGCCGGGCAGGCCCAGGCCCGCAGCGAAGTCATCGTTCTTGCCGGGGGGTGCTTTTGGGGGATGGAAGGCACGTTTGAGCATGTCAAAGGCGTGACCAACGTGACCAGCGGATATGCCGGCGGGACCGCTGCCACGGCGACTTACGACCAGGTGTCGAATGAAAAGACCGGCCACGCCGAAGCGATCCGCGTCAGCTTCGATCCGGACAGAATCTCGTTGGCACAGATCCTGTCGGTCTATTTCGTGGTGGCGCATGATCCTACGCAGCTTAACCGGCAAGAACCGGATGAAGGACCAAGCTATCGCAGTGCGATCTTTCCGCAAAACGAAACCCAGCGGCTGTTCGCCCGGTCGTTCATGGCTGGTCTGAACGCGCGGCCCAGTTTCGCGGGGCGGATAGTAACCCGGATCGAACAAGGCACATTCTATCCGGCCGAAGCCTATCATCAGGATTTTATGCGCCGCAATCCACGGCACCCCTACATTCAGCGCTGGGACTTGCCGAAGCTGCGCAAGCTCAAGACGACATATCCGGCGCTGTACCGGGGTTAGGGGCAATCCGCTTCATCGCGGTGGCGAACTGGGTATCAAGTGCCGGGTTGTCGCCGATAAATTCACTGATACCGGCCGGACGATCCGGGGGGAACAGTATCGGATTGCTGCCATAGTCCGGTGGCAGCATGGCCCGTGCGGCGCGGTTGGGGGTTGGAAACCACACCCTCCCGGCCACCCCTGCGCCGCCTTCGGCGCTGAGCAGGAAATCGATCAGGGCGTGGGCATTGATCGGTCGCTCTGCGCCGGCCGGAATACACAGGCAATCGCATGACAGCAGCGCGCCCTCGCGCGGTAGCAGAAAGCCGATATCGGGATCTTCCAATGCAACCTGAACGAGATCGCCGTTCCACACCGCAGCAAGGTCGACCTCGCCATTGAGCAGCAAATCCTGTCCATCACCGCCGTCGAGCGTGTGGATTTTGGGTATGATCCCCGAAAGGAGCTGTTCAGCTTGCGTGAGGCGGTGCGGGTTAAACAGATTGGCTGAAAAGCCCAGCGCCTTGGCGGCCAGCCGGAACAGCAGCGCAGGGTCAGCGGGCAAGGCGATACGGGCGGCAGGAGCTGCGCCGCCGAGCAGCTCCTTCCAGCTGCGCGGCGGGCTCGGTAGTTTTGACCGGCGATAGCCGATCCCCATGGCAAGCCAGGTATATGGCACGGAATGGCGATTGCCGGGATCATAGGGCAGATTGGCAAAGGGTTGTTCGAGGTTGGCCAGGTTCGGCAAGCGGGCATGGTCGATCGGCGCCAGCAATTGGTCGCGGGTCATCCGCTCCACCCACATGCTTGATGGGACGACCAGATCGAACCCCGAATTTCCCTTGGCCAGCAGCGCATAAAGCTCTGCATTGCTGGCGTAATGCGTGACGTCGACGGTTATTCCGCTGGCCCGGCGAAAGTCCTCAAGCGTGGTTTCCCCCAGATAGTCCCGCCAGATCGCAAGCGACAGCTGCTGCCGCTCGCGCTTGCAGGCAGGCAGCCCTGCCAGCCCGGCGAGGGCCAAGCCGCCAAGCACATGACGCCGCGCCAGCCGCGGCCCTCTCAGGGTGCTTCGTCCTGCCATGACGCTCCCTAAACGGAGTTACAAACGGAGGGAAGCGCCGCATTGCCCTTGTCCCAAGCCTTTGGCATAGCAAGGCAATGGACGGGGCCGACGAAACCGATTTCAATCCCGACCCGCCGGTTCGGACCAAGCTGGGGGTGACGCTTTTCGTCGTCCTGCTGCATCTGGTCGTGATTGTGGGATTGATCCGCGCATTTGCTCCCGATTTCACTGCGCAGGTTACCGAAAAGGTGCTTTCGACCTTCACGGTCACCATTACCGCACCGCCACAGCCGCCCCCGCCCCCGCCAGCGCCGGAACCGAAGGCTGCCGGCGCGGAGGGCGCGGCCGGCAAGAAAGCCGTACCGCGCGAAACCAAGGCTTCTGACCCGAAGATTCCCATCAGCAAGGTTCCGGCACCGATGGCCAGTTCAACCGGATC
>JAFLDC010000448.1 GCA_017302775.1 Sphingomonadales bacterium | reverse complement strand
GCCAATCCGGGGAACAAGGTGATGCGAATAGGCGTCATAGGCTTCCTTGAAGCCGGGCCATTCCGTGGTTGAGAACTCCAGGCAATAGAATCGTCCGCCATGCTTGAGCACACGGTAAGCCTCAGCCAGGGCCTTATCGATCCGGGTGACGTTGCGGATGCCGAAAGCGATGGTGTAGCCATCGAAGAAGCGATCAGGAAAGCTCAGCTCCTCGGCGTTTTGACGCGACCAGACCAGCGTATCAAGCCCGCGCTCCAGCGCCCGCTCAATCCCGACATCCAGCATGTCCTGATTGATGTCGGACACGGTGATGGTCGCGCCATGCGCGGCCATCCGAAAGGCGATGTCGCCGGTGCCGCCCGCCATGTCGAGGATCTGCTCGCCCGGTTGCGGCTTGACCCGGCGGACGAACTTGTCCTTCCACAAGCGGTGCATGCCCGCAGACATGGCATCGTTCATGATGTCGTACTTCTTGGCGACTGATGAAAACACCGCGCCAACTTTTTCGGTCTTCTCCTCGGGAGAGACCTCTTCGTAGCCGAAGGATACCGTTTCGCTCATGGCCCGCGCCTTAGCCGCAAGGCGCGCGCGGTGCCAGTGAAGAGTGCTTGCAGTTTCGGTTCAAGCCGCCGGCGGGCCGAACATGTACGGGGCCAGATGCGCCAGATAGTCCAGTTTGCCGATCTCCACTCCTTGCGCGCGCAAAATCGCGTAAGTGGTGGTTGCGTGGAAATAGAAATTGGGCACGGCGAACCCGGTGAGGAAAGTTTGCCCGTCGAATTTGATGCCGGCCCCATTGGGAAAGGTGATGACCACTTCCCGGCTTGCGCCCGCGTCGAACGCGGCGGGGTCAATCGTACCGAGATAAGCGATGGTCTTGTCGCAGCGATCCTTGAGTTCGGCAAAGCTGGCTTCGGTGTCAGCCATGGCCGGTGCCTCTGTGCCGGTCATCCGCGCGCCCGCGCCTTTGGCAGCGTCCGACGCAATCTGTATCTGGCGCGCAATCGGGAACATGTCGGGCGCCAGCCGCGCCTCGATCAGGCCTGCTTCATCCTTCTGTGCGGCGGCCTTGTCGAGCCAGGCCTTCATGTTGGTGAGCATAGCGATGAAGCCGGGGACGGTGGCGTGGTACAGTGATGCGGTCATGGCAGGCTCTCCCGATTTGCAGTATTGGTGCGGTCTTAGATGGCGGTGTATTGCGTTGCAATCAGAAACTGATTGTCGGCAGCGCGGCTGATCCCTATTGAACCGGCCATGCCAGAGCTTCCCGAGGTTGAAACCACCGTGCGCGGGCTGGCCCGTTATCTTGATGGGGCTCGCCTTGTCCGCGTGGAGCCGCGCCGGGCCGATCTGCGGCGGCCATTTCCGGTCGATCTGGTGCAGCGCTTGACCGGGGCAACGGTTACGGGGCTATCGCGCCGCGCCAAATATGGCCTGATCCATACAAATCGCGGCTGCTCGATGGTATTCCACCTTGGCATGTCCGGGCGCTGGCGGATCGAGCCGGAGGAACTGGGCAAGCACGACCATCTCGTGCTGGAAACTGCTGCCGGGCATATCCTGGCGCTGTGCGATCCGCGCCGGTTCGGCTCGGTCGATCTGGTTGAGACCGACCGGCTGGATCAGTGGCCGGCCTTTGCCGCACTCGGACCTGAGCCGCTGGGTGAGGGGCTGATGCCAGGGCATCTCAAGGCAGCGTTGAATGGACGAACCGCGCCGATCAAGCTGATGCTGCTCGATCAGCGAATCGTTGCGGGACTCGGCAATATCTATGTCTGCGAGGCGCTGTTCCGAGCCGGGATCGATCCGCGCAAGGCGGCGGGACAGGTATCCGGGGCTGCGCTTGCCCGGCTGGTGCCGGCGATCAAGGCGGTTCTGGCGGAAGCGGTCGAAGCCGGCGGCTCAACCTTGCGGGACTATGCCCAACCCGACGGGGAACTGGGATATTTTTCCAAGCAATTCGAAGTCTATGATCGGCACGGCCAGGATTGCACGCGCTGCGGCGCGTCGGTGCAGCGCCTTGCGCAGGGTGGGCGCAGCACCTGGTACTGCGCCAAATGCCAGAAATAGCCGCTTGCGGTTGACGATTCGGATTGGCGCAGTTAAGGGCCGCGCTTCCCGTGGGGCCGATTCCGTGTCGGCGCCCCGTTTTGCACGAGATTCTTAAGGACGAACATGGCCAATACGCCGCAAGCCAAAAAGCGCATCCGCCGCAACGAACGCCGCGCCGAAATCAATGGCAACCGCCTCGGCCGCATCCGGACTTTCGTGAAGAAGGTCGAAGCGGCTCTGGCCGGTGGTGACAAGACCGCGGCTTCGGAAGCGCTCAAGGCGGCCCAGCCGGAACTGGCGCGCGGCGTGGCGCGCGGCGTGCTGCACAAGAACACGGCGGCACGCAAATTGTCGCGGCTGACCAAGCGCGTCGCTTCGCTCTGATTCGGTTTGGCTTCGTCCCGATTCGCGGGACGAATGCGGAACGAAACAAGGCACGAAACAGGCAAGGGCCCCCGGCAGACCGGTGGGCCCTTTTGCTTGTTGGCGAGATTGGCGGGAGCGATTTTTCGTAACGCTATGAAATCCGGCGATTCGCGCGTGTGGCAAGCCAGCCTTCTGGAAAATATTGTTTCTTATCAGATAGATATGCGGCAGTTCCGAGGATTCCGCGGGACTCCGGTCGTCAAGCGCATTTATTTCAGTTTTTTTACCATGAGCGCCTTGCCCTCCGCGTCGAACCGTCCATAAACACTCCACGTCCGAGGCCTTCCGGCTCACCGGACCACCATTCAAAAATCAGGTTGCGATGCCGGCTTCGGGCGGTCGGTGGGAAGAGCGTGCGAAGGTCGTGCGCTGTGGTATGTATTCGTATGGGGGCGTTCCTAGTGGCGGGATCGGGTATGGACGGAATGCAAGGAAAGCTTTCCGTCGAAGAAATTTCGGAAG
>JAFLDC010000447.1 GCA_017302775.1 Sphingomonadales bacterium | reverse complement strand
CCGCTCCATGAAATCGCAATAGACCTGCGCCAGGCTCCCGGCAGGCAGCTTGCGCAATTCGGCGTGGTTATCGAGAATCGCGACAAGTGACGGTTCCTTGCGGCGGATCTCCTGCGCGCGCTCAGTCGCCAGAAAGCTCAGCGCTGCATCATAAATGCCGCGCCACGGCAGTGCCTCGAATATCGGCGTGACCTGCGACGTATCTTCCTTGTTCTTGACCAATTGCTTGAAGTGACGCCAGGCCTTCGGCAGGTCGTAACGCATCTTGGGGCGGCCCGGCAGCATGACCGGCAGGTCGGCAGCGGCAAAGTCGACATGGGCCTGCGGCCCGGCGGACACTGTGGTCATCATGTTCATAGCGAACAGGATAATGCGAACTACTTACAGATATGTCAATAGCTCAAAAATTGGCTCAAGCCCAGTCGCTCTCCGCGATGCCCAGCAACCGCAACACATCGGTCAAGTCACCACGATCGATCGAACCATTGGCGGCGGCGCGGGCCTTGGGTTTGGCGTGATAGGCCACGCCGTAGCTCGCCGCGACCAACATCGGGATGTCATTGGCGCCATCACCGGTGGCGAGACTTACCGCCCCGCCCCGTTCGGCAACGGCGCCGCGCAGGACCGCTTCCTTGACCGCGCTGTCAACGATGCCCCCGACCAGATCGCCAGTGAGCCTGCCTTCAGCGACGCCGAGACGATTGCCCGTCACCCGTTCAAACCCCAGACGCGCCGCAACCGGATCGGCAAACTGATGGAAGCCTCCGGTCACCAGAACGGTCAGGCATCCGCGCGCCTTGAGCGTTTCCACCAATGTGCGTGCACCGGGCATGTCGCGTATCCGCTCATCAAGACACTGCTGGATGGCTGATTCATCAAGCCCGCCCAATAAGCGCACCCGCTCCGCCAGGGCCTCGGCAAAATCCAGTTCGCCTTGCATCGCGCGTTCGGTGATCCCGGCAATTTGCGCCTTGATGCCCGCAAAATCGGCCAGCTCATCGATGCATTCCTGCCCGATCATGGTTGAATCCATATCGGACACAAATACGCCGGGAATTTGCGGTAGGTGATCGCTGATCAACAGGTCCGACGGGCCAAAGTGCCGGTCGATCACGGCGCGGACCATCGTCTGATCGCCCGCGTCCGCCACGATCTGCAGGACATTGTCCAAGCCCGGCAACGGATCGGCTCCGCGCACTTTGACGCCTTGCGCTTCCAGCGCATGAACCACCGCACCAAGGTGGGCGGACAAAGCCTCCGGTTCTGCTATCACGCGGGCAATGAGCACCTTGAAATCCCCTGAATCGGCAGATCGTCCGCCGCTCGCGCTCATCGCAGGGCCGACCGCCAGCGGCAAGAGCGATTGCGCGATACGGCTTGCGCTGGCGCTGCGGCGGCAGGGCAAGGATGCTGTGGTCATCAACGCCGATAGCGCACAAGTCTATCGGGACCTGGCAGCGCTCAGTGCGCGGCCGAGCGAAGCGGAAATGCAAGGCGTGGAGCATCGCCTGTTCGGTGAATGGGATGGTGCCGAGACCTGCTCTGCCGCCGATTGGGCCAAGCGCGCCCGTGAAATCGTCGCCGACCTGCATGCGCGCAGTGCGATTCCGATATTGGTGGGCGGAACGGGGCTGTATCTGCGAACGCTGCTGGACGGGATTGCCCCAATCCCGCCCATTGATCCCGCGGTTCGCGCGGCGGTTAGGGCCATGTCCGTGGCCGCAGCCCACCAGGCATTGCAAGCCGAAGACCCGCGCCGCGCCGCCATGCTGGCACCGGCCGACACCGCCCGCGTTGCCCGCGCGCTTGAAGTGGTCCGGTCCACCGGCCGGTCGATGCTGGACTGGCAGCATGATCGCGTCGGCGGAATCGGCGCAGTGGTCGCTCTGCACGCGCGGCTTCTGTTGCCGCCGCGGGACTGGCTCTACACCCGCTGTGACCAACGCTTCGCGCACATGTTGGCTGGGGGCGCACTGGACGAGGTCACTCGCCTGCTGGACCGCAAGCTGGACCCTACGCTGCCGGTGATGCGGGCCATCGGCGTGCCGGAGTTGGCGGCCTTGCTGGCGGGCAGCATCACCCATGCAGAGGCAGAGGCCCGCGGCGCACAGGCCACGCGCAACTATGCAAAGCGTCAGTACACCTGGTTTCGCAACCAGCCGCCGCGCGACTGGGCGCGACTGGAAGCAAAAGATGTCGATATTACCGATGCATTTGCATCATTATTGCGCATTTAGGGGTTGACGCGATATATTTGTTTGCCTAGTGGCCATTGCAACATCTGCGCTTGCGCATCGGTCCCAAGTTGGAGAGGAGACCCGGCACAGCCCCCTGTGTCGGGTCGTCCATTTCAGGACCGGCGCGGTGAATTGGAAAGGTCTATCGACGTGAGCGAGGAGCGCAGCGGCGCCAGCATCCTGGTTGAAAGTCTGGTACGCCAGAAAGTCGAATTCGTGTTCGGCTATCCCGGCGGCGCAGTTCTTCCAATCTACGACGCATTGTTTGGTGATGCCCGCATTCGCCACATTCTGGTTCGCCACGAAGCCGGCGCTGCCCATGCGGCGGAAGGCTATGCCCGCTCCACCGGAAAGGCTGGGGTTGTGCTGGTGACGTCTGGTCCCGGTGCGACCAACGCTGTAACCGGAATCGCCGATGCATTCATGGATTCCATTCCTCTGGTGGTGTTCACCGGACAAGTGCCGAGCGGCCTGATCGGCTCCGACGCATTCCAGGAAGCCGATACGATCGGGATCACGCGCCACTGCACCAAGCACAATTATCTGGTGAAGGATCCCTCCGAGCTGGCTGCGATCATCGACGAAGCATTTCAGATCGCCACAACCGGACGGCCGGGGCCGGTGGTAATCGATATTCCCAAGGACGTTCAGATCGCCATGGCAACGTGGGACGCCGCTCCGCTGCAGCGCGCCATCCGGTACCATCCC
>JAFLDC010000446.1 GCA_017302775.1 Sphingomonadales bacterium | reverse complement strand
CGGCCAACTTTTGATCCACCACTGCGGGTTGGAACGCGGCCGTTCGGGTGCATCGACGTGCGTGGAATTGGCGATGCACAGCAGCGCATCGTGGGCGCCGTGGAATTGCGGATCGCCATAGGACGCCGGGTTGCTGGCCACCAGCGGCAGGTTGCGGGCATAGGCCATGGCGATCAGCGCATCCTCTGCCGCTTCTTCCGCCGGATCACCACGCCGGGCGATCTCAACATAGAGCCGCCCGGGAAACAGCCCTTCCAGCTTGTCACAATATGCCGCGGCAGCGTCAGTCCGGGCTTCGGCGAGCAGCCGCACCAATGCGCCCTCGCCCGCTGCGGTCAGACACAGCAGTCCCGCGGTGCGGCCTGCCAGATCATCAAGCGTGACATGCGGATCCAGCTCAAGCGGACGATCAAGATGCGCACGGCTGACCAGATGGCACAGGTTGTTCCACCCTGCCTCATCCTGAACATAAAGCGCCAGCCAGTCGATCGGTCCGCCCGGTTCCCGCTGTACCCCCAGCAGGGTACCGATAATCGGCTGGATTCCCGCGTCACGTGCCGCGCCCGCAAATGCCATCGCCGCATACAGTCCGTTGCGATCGGCCACGGCAATGGCCGGAAATCCACGCTCCTTGGCCAATTTGGCAATGGCTTTGGGATCAATCGCCCCCTCCAGCATCGAAAAGCTCGACAGCACGCGCAGCGGGACAAATGGTTCGTAGGCCATGGCCAACCCTAGGCACGCCCCAGGGGATTCGCAAAGGTCTCGATCAGCTTTTTACCGCATGTCAGATTCGCGCTGGCCAAGCGGGCGTGGATATGGTTCCGTACCCGCTCCCGCTGACCACGAGGCACCGCGATGAAGGATTTTGCAACGAACGGTTTGGTGGAACGCGCCAAGGCGATCCTGTTTGAACCCGACCCGACCTGGCGGCAGATCGCGGCGGAGCGCGCCTCGATCGGCGATATCATCACCCGCTATGCTTTGCCGTTGTTGGCGATCGGCCCGCTGGCGATGTTCGCGGGCACGCTCATCAGCGGGATCGCCGGTCTGGGCCAGGGCATTGCCGCGGCCGCGAGCATGGCGGTGATCAGCTTTGTAATGGGGTTGATCTCTCTGGTGGTGATCGCACTGATCGCTGATTTTCTTGCCCCGAAGTTCGCCGGGCAGTCGAATCGCACCCAGGCCCTCAAACTGGTCGCCTATGCGATGACGCCGGGCTGGATTGCCGGCATCTTCGGTCTGGTGCCGACGCTTGGACTGCTGGTCCTGCTGGCCAGCATCTATGGCGTCGTGCTGTTCTACAAAGGCGCCACCCCGGTGATGAAGGTCCCCGCCGATCAGGCCGTCGGCTTTACCGCAGTAACGATCATCGCCATGATCGTGGTGAATGCAATTGCCGCCTTGCTGGTGGCCAGCATCGCCGGGCTGGCGGCGATGGCGATGGGAAGTATGATTTCTGACGAACGCGACGCTGCGGACAGGCAGGTCACGGTTCCAGGCGTTGGTACGGTCGATACCGCCAAGCTGGAAGAAGCAACCAAAAGCCTGGAAGGCATGGCCAGCGGCCAGCCGGTCAAGACGGTCGACACCGCCACGCTGCAAGGCCTTTTGCCTGCCGAGATCGGCGCTTACCGGCGCACCGCGGTCAGCTCGGCAGGAGTCGGCGGGATCGGCACCCGCGCCGAGGCGACTTACCGCGATGGAACCCGCGAAGTCCGGGTGGAGATCGTCGATATCGCCGCGCTCGGCCCCCTGGCCAATGCCGTTGGTGGCATGAAGATCGAGCAGAACCGTGAGGACGCGGACGGTTACGAGCGGACCCGCACCGTCGATGGCGCGATCCAGACAGAAAAGTGGGACAACCGGCGTTCGTCGGGCACCTTCGCCACGCAGGTTTCCGGGCGATTTATCGTTTCTGCCAGCGGAGAAGTGAGCTCGATCGACAACCTCAAAACCATCGTCAGCGGGATCGATCAATCGCGGTTGGCGCAACTCGCCAGGTAAGCCCGCTCAAAGCAGCTTTTCGATATCCTTCGCCATGCTTTCCGGCTTGTCCGTCGGGGCATAGCGGCGCACCACCTTGCCTTCGCGGTCGATCAGGAACTTGGTGAAGTTCCACTTGATCGATTTGCTGCCCATCAGGCCAGGTGCCTCGCTCTTCAACCAGTCATAGAGCGGCGGGGTCGCGGGACCATTGACCTCGACCTTGGCCATCAGCGGAAAGCTGAGCCCGAAATTGACCTTGCAGAATTCTTCGATCTGGCCGGCATCGCCCGGTTCCTGACCACCAAACTGATTGCAGGGGAACGCCAGAATTTCAAAGCCTTGTGGGCCATACTTCTTGTATAGTGCTTCCAGACCATCGTACTGCGGGGTAAAGCCGCACTTGCTGGCGGTGTTGACGATCAGCAGCACCTTGCCCTGCTTCTCGGCGAGGTTGACCTGCTTGCCGCCCGGCAGGTCTGCGGTAAAATCGGCGATCGTCGCCATGGCTGGTCTCCCCAATGTTGTTTCGACGCAACCTAGGCTGCGAGGCTGCGCCGTCAATCCGTCCGCGCAGCCCGAAGATAGAGGTAATCGAAGCTCACCTGCCAGGTCAGGCCGCCATCGCCGGAAAACTCAGCCAGCTGCCGCACCGAATCGCGATCGAGCGGGGTATAGGTGATGCGCAGCATCGTATCCTCGCCCTGCCCGCCCGCACCGCGCCAGCGCCCGGCCAGGACCATGGTTCCCCGAAAGATGCCGCCTTCCAGGTCGATCCGTTGCCCATTGCTGTCAATCCAGTACTGATGCCAGCGCCCGGTAATCAGGTCCGGTGCGTTCAGGCTGCCGCCAGGGCTGCCCCGCACTGGCGTCCAGGTCTCCCGAACTGTGCAACCGCCGCCTTGTTTTTCGACCCTGCTCTTGCCGACGAGCGCGCCGCCATCCTTGGTGTAGACGCTCCAGTCCC
>JAFLDC010000445.1 GCA_017302775.1 Sphingomonadales bacterium | reverse complement strand
GCCGGGGGCGCGACCCTGAAACCAGTCATCGGTCATGGTGCGAACGGTTTGGGTCAGGCGCGCGGCGCTGATCGGTTCGCGGGTGCTGGCCGGACTGGCAAAGGCGAGCAAGGCTGCGGCGGCGACTAGGAGTTTGCGGGTGTTCATGCGCCCTGCCTAGCAATTCCGCAGGCCAGCGCAATCGGGTTGCCGGGCCGCCTGCTCCCGACATCTCCCCTTGCAACGCCCGGCGGCAATGCGCATTCAGGCATAGTAGCTGACAATTGTATCGGGAGGACGTTTGCCATGGCCGAAGAATATACCCCGCCGCCGGTCTGGGTCTGGGACAAGAGCAATGGCGGCCAGTTCGCCAGTATCAACCGCCCTACCGCCGGCGCTCAGCAGGACAAAGAGCTGCCGGTCGGCACGCATCCGTTTCAGCTCTATTCGCTCGGCACGCCCAACGGCCAGAAGGTCACGATCATGCTCGAGGAGCTGCTCGCCGCCGGGCACGCCGGGGCCGAATATGACGCCTGGATGATCAATATCGGCCAGGGCGATCAGTTCGGTTCGGGCTTTGTCGCGCTCAATCCCAACAGCAAGATTCCGGCGATGTGCGACCGCTCGGGCGATACCCCGCTGCGCCTGTTCGAAAGCGGCGCGATGCTGCTGCATCTGGCGGACAAGTTCAAGGCCTTCATCCCGCAGGACCTGGCCGGACGGACCGAAACGATCTGCTGGCTGATGTGGCAGATGGGCAGCGCCCCGTTCATGGGTGGCGGTTATGGCCACTTCTATCACTATGCCCCGGTCAAGATCGAATATGCGATCAACCGCTATGCGATGGAAACCAAGCGCCTGTTCGATGTCGCCAACAACCGCCTGCAGGAGACGCGCTATCTGGGCGGGGATGACTATTCGATCGCCGATATGGCGGCCTACCCATGGCTCGGAAACCTCTATTCGGGCGTGGCTTATGGCAACACCCGCGAATTCCTTGAGCTGGAGCAATATGAGGCGGTTGGCCGCTGGGTGAAGGAAGTTCACGCACGCCCCGCGGTGCAGCGCGGCCGGATCGTCAATACCGCCAAGCTGCCCGAACGCCATTCCGCCGCTGATTTCGACGCGGTGGACAGCACCGAACCGGCCTGACGTTTCCCCCTTCCCAAGCCCGCGCGGCCTTTCTATAGGCCGCGCTCCAAGTCCATTGGACGACGACTTGCGCGCCGGAACCTGTTCCCCGCGAAGTCGCTCTGGTGGGGCGTCGCCAAGTGGTAAGGCACCGGTTTTTGGTACCGGCATTCGGAGGTTCGAATCCTCCCGCCCCAGCCAGCACAATGGTTTCTCTTAAAATCAACCCCTTAGTGGACTCACTCTGGCAGGTGTGGGCCCCGTTTGTTAACACAGCAAACTTGGCGAATTGGGCCGCGCGGCTTGGCATCCAACTCTTGCGATTGCCGCAAGCGAAGTCAGGCCAGCCGCCCGGATGTCCGCTAGAACCTCTCTCAAGGCAGCCGCGAACGCATCGGCGTTGCGTGTGATCGTGGCGACGGAGGCGGTGTTACCCTGCGGGGAACGACCGCTATGTTCGCGGTCTTTCACTATCGCATTTGTCCAAAAGAAAGGAGCCAGAACCGTTGCCGGTTCTGGCCCAGTCGAGGGTAGAGGATTAATGCTTAGAAGTCGTACCCGATCGAGAAGGTGAACGAGCGGCCCAGGATCGGGCGTCCGTTGTTCGATCCGGTGACGCGCGGATCGCCCTCGGTCAGGCCGTGGCTGTTGCCCAGGTTGTCGACGCTGACGCGGGCGAACAGACCCGAATCGAGCTTGGCTTCAAGGCCCAGGTCGATCTTGGTGTAGCCGTCCATCTTCACCGTGTTGGCCAGGTCGCTCCAGCGTGATCCGACGAACGAGACCGCGCCGTAAAGCGTCACCTTCGCACCGTCCAGATCGGCGGTGTAGCTGGGCGACAGGCGCAGCTGGAAGCTGGGCTGACGGTGGACCGAGTTGTCAACCAGGCTGGCCACGGTCGCGTCGGTCACCTTGGCGTCCTGCAAGGTCATCAGCGCACCAAGGTTGAACCCGCCAACACGGAAGTTCGCATCGAGCTCGGCGCCATAAGCCCGGGTCTTGAAGGCCCCGGCGCTCGACCCGCCGACAGTCGAATCGAAGCTGTCATTGTGGTTGTAGAAGCCGGTCAGATAGACCGAGAACAGATCGCTGCGGTACTTCACCCCGCCTTCGAGCTGGTTGACCGAATAGACGTTGGCCACCCCGCCGCCATCGCGCAGGTCGTCGAAATTGAACATCCGATAGCCCTGCGAATAACGCAGGAAGAAGCCCAGGCCGCGGTTGACCTCGTAATTGATCGCGCCCGAATAGGAGAACTTGTTCGCCTTGCGCCGGATATTGAGGTCGGTCGTGCCGTTGGGATAGCCGGGGCCGCTGTCGAGCAGGTAGTTGATGTCGATCCACTGCTGACGCACGCCCAGATCGATCCGCAGGGCATCGCTGACCTGGATGCTATCGGCGAGGTAGAAGGCATTGACCTTGGCATCACCGGCCGAACGGATACCGTATGCCCAGCAGCCCGATCCCGAGCCTGCGCTTTGCAGCATGGCGCAGGTGATCCCGCTTTGCAGCCAGTCCCCATTGGCGACGTTGTGAACCGGGCGGAAATTGCCCAGCGTCCAGAAATCGTCCGACGACCAGCCCGCGTGGTAATAACCCACCGTGAACTCGTTGATCCCCGACTTCATGTTGATCGAAAGGTCGTTGGTCAGCGACTGGATGTCCTTTTCGACCACCCAGTGACCGTAGTTCTGGACATAGGCGGTGTTTGCCAGGGCCGTGCCGCCGGCGGTCGAAACCGAGGCCAGCGCGTTAGCCGTCCTGACCTGAGCCACGGTGACGGGGGCGCCATCGGGCACGAAGCCCAGAGTGTCGGCGCTGCCGTTAGTCTAGGAGAGGTTGTCGCG
>JAFLDC010000444.1 GCA_017302775.1 Sphingomonadales bacterium | reverse complement strand
GGAACGGACGATAGCCGAATTCGTGCCCGGGATTAACCAGTTCAATCCCGATCGAGGCAGAGTTGATGTCCGTAACCCCACGCCAGAAGCTTTTGCCGGCATGCCAGGCCCGGCGATCCTCGCGCACCAGACGATGGACTGTGCCGTCCTCTTCGATCATAAAGTGCGCCGAAACGCCAAATGCCGGATCACACAGCCGATCGAGCGCCGCCTCGGCACTTTGCATCCCGGTGTAGTGGAGCACCACCATCGAAATTGGCAGTTGTCGCTCATTCCAGTTGGGCGACGGGCTTTCGGAGTGGATCAGCTCGTTCATGCCTGGCGCGTCATCCGGGCAGAACCGCGCCCATCACCAGGGCATCGTCGGCAAGGGCGTATTGCAGACCCCCGCCGATCCCCGCTGCGAGCTGGTGGATCATATGCGCCGGGGCCGTCCGGCTGGTGAGTTCGCCCGGCTCCAGTGCACCGTCGATCGCACGGCCAATGATTGGGTCAAATGCGATCTTGGGTCCGGTCGCGCGGACCACGATTTCGCTCGCCCCATCTCTCATTTCCGCCCCGATATCGAGCGTACCGCCGCGCACAAGGGCATCGATCGCGATTTGCGCCAGATTGAGCATCACTTTCACGGCCGGTTTGGGCAGGACCGGTCCCGCCAGCGTCCAGTTGAGCGTGACCCGTGCATTCCCGGCAACCAGCGCGTCAACCAGTGCCTTGGGCTCCTCCACCGGGACGGTATCCCCAAAGCCGCCAGCGGCACCAAACGCCAGGCGGAAAAACTTCAGCTTGTCGGCGCTGGTCCGCGCGGACTGCTCCAGCAGTTCCATGCAGCGCTTACGCATTTCCGGGTCTTTCTCCTCAGCGAGGAGTTCAAGCCCGTTGTTGAGCGCGCCGACCGGGCTCAACAGATCGTGGCACAAGCGCGAGCATAGCAGACTGGCGAGATCGATCGAGGTGTCGGTCATCGGGTTCCCTGTATTGACGTCACCGCTTCCTTAGCGGGCCACGACTCGCGTGGGAAGCGGTTCGAATCGATCGGTCTCATCACGCCACCACAGCACTTCCCCGCCCGCAATAATTGCCCAAATCCGACCTTGCCGTTCCGCACAGGCCTGATCTTCAGGCGAAGGGGTCGACCTCCCGTTGGGATGAGAGTGGTAGTAACCCAGCACCTGCGGCCCGCCTTGCCGCGCGGCCCGATGCGCCGCGATCAGCACTGCGGGGTCGATTTCGAAATGGCTTGCCGGATCCGGGTGAACGTTGCGCGCCGGGATTGTACTTTCGATCCTCGCACCTTCTCCCATCAGCAGCCCGCAGCATTCCTCAGGCCAGGCCGAGGCCGCTTCTTTCAGCAGTGTGGCATTCACGCCACTTGTCACTTCAAGGTCCATACCCAACTAGCTAGCAATGAGCGGGGAAGTTTCCATCATTTCCGGCACGATCGCCGAAACCGGCCAGCGGCTTGACAAGGGCCTGGCCGAAGCCAGCGGCTTGTCGCGCGAACGGGTGAAGGGGCTGATCGGCGAAGGCCGGGTCCGTCTGGATGGCAAACCTGTCACGCAGGCCAGTTTGAAGCCTGCCCCCGGAACCTCCTTTGAAATCCATGTTCCAGCGGCCGCCGCTGCCGAGGCGGCCGCGCAGGAAATTCCGCTCGATATCGTTTTCGAGGATGACCATCTGCTGGTGGTCGACAAGCCGGCGGGGTTGGTGGTCCATCCCGCAGCAGGCAATCTCGATGGCACGCTCGTCAACGCCCTGCTGCACCACTGCCGCGGGAAGCTGTCGGGGATTGGGGGCGTTGCAAGACCCGGGATCGTCCACCGGATCGATAAAGACACATCCGGGCTGCTGGTGGTTGCCAAGAGCGACAAGGCGCATGAGGGGCTGGCCAGGCAGTTTGCCGATCACTCGATCGAGCGCGCTTACCTGGCGATCGTGTCGGGCAGACTTACCCCGGCCGCGGGAACGATCCGCGCAAATATTGCCCGCAGCGCCACGAACCGCAAGAAGATGGCGCTGGTCGACGACGGTCGCGGAAAACCCGCCGTCACGCATTATCGTACGGTCGAAAACTTCACCTGGGCCAGCTTGGTGGAGTGCCGTCTGGAAACCGGGCGAACCCATCAGGTTCGCGTTCACCTGTCATCAAGCGGCCATGGGCTATTGGGGGATCCAGTCTATGGACGAACGCATCAACGCCACCGCGAGTTGCTGGGTCGACTCCATTTTGCCCGGCAGGCCCTGCACGCTGCAGTGCTGGGCTTCATCCACCCGATCACAGGGGAGCAGCTCCGCTTCGAAAGCACGCTGCCTGCCGATATGGCCGAGCTGTTGGTCGAATTGAGGAACTAAAGCAAAGCTTTTGTGTTAGATTTGTAATCCATGTGGCTGCCACCGCAGGATGCCTCTATCAGGGTCCTCCAAATGGCTAGCCGACGTTGAAAGGACGAAACAAACCGATGTCCGAAGCCAAACGTAATCTGCCTGCAACGGGCGGTACAACGATGCCCAGTCTGGGCGGTGAGCAGAGCCTCAACCGTTACCTGACCGAAATCAAGAAGTTCCCGGTGTTGACGGCAGAGCAGGAATACATGCTTGCCAAGCGTTATGCCGAACACCAGGATCCCGAAGCGGCCAAGCAGCTGGTAACCAGCCATCTGCGCCTGGTGGCGAAGATCGCCATGGGCTATCGCGGATATGGCCTGCCTGTCAGCGAACTGATCAGTGAAGGCAATATCGGCCTGATGCAGGGCGTGAAGAAGTTTGAGCCCGATCGCGGATTCCGCCTCGCGACCTATGCCATGTGGTGGATCAAGGCCAGCATGCAGGAATTCATTCTGCGCAGCTGGAGCCTGGTGAAGATGGGCACGACCGCCGCACAAAAGAAGCTGTTCTTCAACCTGCGCCGCATGAAGAAGAACCTCGACGCTTATGAGGATTCGGATCTCCATCCCGATCAGGTGAAGAAAATCGCGACCGATC
>JAFLDC010000443.1 GCA_017302775.1 Sphingomonadales bacterium | reverse complement strand
GTGGCCTGCAGAGCGACGATCATGAAGACAACATGGGAATGATCGTGGTTACCGAGGAGCTGTCGCGCGGCTCGCTGGGCGGGGCGGGCAGCCTGATCACTCGCCCGGAAATCCTTAGCCGGGCCCTGCTCAAGGGAGGAACGGAAGAGCAGCGCCAGAAGTGGTTGCCGCAGGTGGCGATGGGGGAACCCTTGTGTGCCATTGCTGTTACGGAACCGGACACCGGCTCCGATGTCGCGGCGATGCGGCTCAAGGCGACGAAGTGCGACGGCGGCTGGGTCCTCGACGGCGTCAAGACCTGGTGCACCATGGCGGGCAAGGCGGGCGTCCTGCTCGTTCTCGCCCGCTCCAATGCGGACCGCTCGCTCGGCCACAAGGGGCTCAGCATGTTCCTGGTCGAAAAGGATTCGTATGACGGGCACGATTTCGAATATCGTCAAGCCGAGGGCGGCGTGCTGACCGGCCGGGCGATTGCGACCATCGGTTATCGCGGCATGCATTCCTACGAAGTCTTCTTCGACCATGTCTTTGTCCCCGACGAGAACCTGGTGGGGGGACCAGAGGGCGAAGGGAAGGGCTTTTACTTCACCATGGCCGGATTTGCCGGCGGGCGTATTCAAACCGCAGCGCGGGCGATTGGCGTCATGCAGGCCGCTTTCGAACGGGCTGTTTCCTATTCGCAGGAGCGACAGGCATTCGGCAAACCGATAGGCGAGTATCAACTGACGCTGGTCAAGCTGGCGCGCATGGCGATGCTGCTGACGGTTTCGCGTCAATTCACCTACGCCGTCGGTCGTTTGATGGATCAGGGTTCAGGACAGATGGAAGCCAGCATGGTCAAGCTGTTTACCTGCCGGACGGCAGAGTGGCTCACCCGCGAAGCGATGCAGATTCATGGTGGCATGGGCTACGCTGAGGAGTCGCCCGTCAGCCGCTACTTCCTGGATGCCCGCGTGCTGTCGATCTTCGAGGGGGCCGAAGAGACTCTGGCGCTCAAGGTGATCGCACGTTCGCTCATCGACGCGGTGTAGGTCCGGTTTCAGTCCGCTACCTCGTCATGCCGAAAGGAAGATGTCATGTCGCACGCAATTCGTTTCCAAGCGCAGGTCGAACTGGCCGATAAAGTGAAGGCGGACGTACAGAAAGTCCGCCATCCGCACTACGGCCGCTATCTGGAGGAGTTCGTGCCGGGGCAGGTGTTTGTTCACCCGCGTGGTTTCACCTTCTTCCGTGCCCAGATGGAGGCTTTTGCCCGCACCTACCTGCAGTGCAATCCGCTGTACATCAATGACCAGTACGCCAGGGCCAGCGGTTTCGCCGGTCTGCTGGCTTCACCGCAAATGGTCTTCAACGTCGTCCTTTCGCTGGGCGTGCAGAACGATTCGGAAAAGGCGATGGCCAATCTCGGCTATTACGATGCCCAGTACTTGCGGCCGGTGCATGAGCTGGATACGATCCGTTCGCTGACCCGGGTCATGGACCGCAAGGAGCGCGGTGCCGGCAAGCCGGGTATCGTCACCATCCGGACACTGGGCGTCAACCAGAACGATGAGGTGGTTCTGCAATACCAAAGAAAGATCATGGTCGCCGGGCAGGGCGACCGCCCGCCGACGACGCCGTTGCCGGTTTCGGCGAACGGCGTCATGCCGGGCTTCCCCTGGGTCGACGATGCGGCGGTCTGGCTGCCTGAATTTCCGGCGCAGCTTCCTTCCGGTTTGACCGGCCCCGGTTCGTATTTCGAGGATTTTTCGCTTGGCGAGGTGATCGTGCATGCCAACGGCCGGACGATCACCGATGAACACCTGCCGCTGACTTATGCGGTGGGTAATACGCATCCACTTCATTTCGACCGCGTCTTCAGTTCCGGCTTGTCGGGCAAGATGAGCGGCGATCCCATCGTTTATGGCGGCCTGGTTTTCGCCTGGCTGGAGGGACTGGCCAGCCGCGATGTCAGCGAGAACAGCGTCTGGGAACTCGGTTTTACCGAGGGCTATCACACTCAGCCGGCGATTGCCGGCGATACCGTAGCCGCGCTGTCGCGCGTACTGGCCGCCGAAGATGCTCCGGGCGAGTTGAGTGCGCGGTTCGGTGTCGTCAGTTTTCAGCTCATTGGCGTGAAGAACATCAGTGCGTCGAACGCTTTGGCCAACTATGGCGAGGACTTGTTCATCAAGGAGAACGACAAGAAGGAGATGGGCAAGGAGAAGATTGATCAGAAGATTTTTGAGATCGAGAGACGTCTCTTGATCCGGAAAAGGGGATAGTCATGGTTGCCGTTCAGAAAAAACGGGATCAACCCTGGTTGATGCGGACCTATAGCGGTCACAGCTCGGCCAAGGCCTCGAACGCGCTCTATCGAACCAATCTCGCCAAGGGCCAGACGGGGTTGTCGGTGGCCTTCGATCTGCCGACGCAGACCGGCTACGACGCCGATAGTCCGCTGGCGAGGGGCGAGGTCGGCAAGGTCGGGGTGCCGATATCGCATATCGAGGATATGGATCAGTTGTTCGATCAGATCCCGCTCGATCAGATGAACACGTCAATGACCATCAATGCCACTGCGGCATGGTTATTGTCGCTGTACATCGGGCTGGCGCAACGGCGGGGCATCGATGCGAAGAAGCTGAGCGGGACCACCCAGAACGATATCATCAAGGAATATCTCTCGCGCGGCACCTACATCTATCCGCCGGGTCCGTCGATGCGCCTGATCGCCGATACGATCAACTACACCGTCAAGCATGTTCCGAAGTGGAATCCCACCAACATCTGTAGTTACCACCTGCAGGAAGCGGGGGCGACACCGGTACAGGAACTGGCCTACGCCTTGTGCACGGCCATGGCGGTGCTCGACCGCGTCAAGGCTTCCGGCGAGATCAGACCGGAGGCCTTTCCGCAGGTTGTCGAGCGCATCTCGTTCTTTGTCAATGCCGGCATCCGCTTCGTTGAAGAATGCTGCAAGCTGCGGGCGTTCGGCGAAATGA
>JAFLDC010000442.1 GCA_017302775.1 Sphingomonadales bacterium | reverse complement strand
TTTGTTCTTTTTATGTTCCAGTGGCCGCATGGCACAACAGCCTTCCCACAACGGACGCGGCGCACAATCTGGCGCAGTATCCCGGCGCTTTGGCCTCGCCGTGCGGGAAGCGGATGGAGACTGGCTGGACGGGCGGGAGGATATTGACGGCCCCGCCCCGAAATTACGCACCAGCGTGACGGAGGAAAAATCCCGGTCGATCCTCTCCTACAACCGGTCGCCCGACATACCGTTTGATCGATCGATCAACGGCTATCGTGGGTGCGAGCATGGCTGTGTCTATTGCTACGCCCGGCCCAGTCATGCGTACCATGATCTGTCGCCCGGGCTGGATTTCGAGACGCGGTTGTTCGCCAAGCCGGATGCTGCGCGATTGTTGCGCGAGGCGCTGGCCAGACCTGGCTACAAGCCGGCTCCGATCGCGATGGGCACCAATACGGATCCTTACCAGCCGATCGAGGAGCGCTATCGGATAACCCGTGCGGTGCTGGAAGTGTGCCTGGAGACGCGCCATCCGGTCACGATCACCACCAAGAGCGCGCGGGTGGTGCGCGATATCGATCTGCTGAGCCAGCTTGCGCGGTTAAACCTGACGGCGGTCGGCGTTTCGGTAACCAGCCTTGATCCGAAGTTATCGGGCATGTTGGAACCCAGAGCAAGTTCGCCTGCCAAACGGCTGGATGCCTTGGGTAAACTGGCCGCAGCCGGCATCCCGGCACATGTCTCGATTGCCCCGGTCATTCCCTCGATCACCGACGAATTCATAGAGGCTATTCTGGCCGCTGCCGCCCAGCGCGGCGTGCAAACTGCCAGCTGGATCATGCTGCGCCTGCCGCATGAAGTTGCGCCGCTGTTTCGCGAATGGCTCTCGGTTCATTACCCGGAACGGGCGGACAAGGTGATGAGCATCGTTCGTTCGGTCCGCGCGGGCCGTGACAACGATCCGGGCTTCTTCACACGGATGAAGCCCGGCGGCGTATGGGCCGACGTGTTCCGTGCCCGTTTCCGGATTGCAACGCAGCGGCTGGGGCTGAACCGCGAACAGCCGCTGCTGGATTGCAGCCAGTTCCGTTGCCCCTCCCCAACCGGACAGCTCCGCCTGCTCTAGCGGTTGACCGCGAAACGCAATCCAAACGGCTGCGCCGATGTTCCATCCGGCGCCCGGAAATTGCGAAACTCGCCGCGGTTGAACCAGATGTGATAGCGCTTGCCGCGCTCGGCGACGCACTGGAGCGAAAAACTGCGACCATCTTCGGACCGAACGGGTTTGCCGGGGCAATCAGGATAAGAGTCCTTGGAGACCTGCACGAACGACCAGCTGCGATCCCGCATCGGCTGGTCGTATGTAACCGTCAGCGTGAACGGTCCGGGCGCAATGATGGAACCCTGCGCCGGGCTTACCGCAACGACGCGCGGCGGTGTGGATTGCGCTGCACCGGATGACCACAGCAGGGCGGCAAATAGGAAGGCGGACATGGCAAGTGCTCCTGTTATCAGCAGAGCCGCAACCTTGCGGCCGTGCCACCATGGTTGCGGCCCGGTCGGCAGGTCAGCCCCGGAAAATTTGTTCCAAATTTTCTGGTCGTCCGTGTCGCCTTCGCCCAGCAGCAAGCGCGCCGCTTCGCGGCTGCTCGTCACGCCCAGTTTGCGCCGGGCATCGCGCAGCCGCTCGTTCACGGCGTGGATTGTGATACCAAGCTGGGCTGCGGCCGATTTGGTATCGTGGCCCTGCACCAACAGGCGCAGTACGGCCTTTTCCGCCGCCGTCAGCTTATCGAGATTACTGGAACTCATGGTCGCTCTGGTAAGCTCCGGGCAGTTCAGGGGAACCCCAGAAAATTAGGTTTGGCGCGATTGCACCTTTATCCCCGAAATCGAATCAGGCGACTGTCGGCCACGGCGGCGGTCCGATGCGGCACAACATCGCGAACGTATTCTTCGTTCTTGACCATGGCCATGAACGCAATGCTGTTGGGATAGCCCATAACGAAGGCCTCGTCCCATTCACCCGCGGGACCGGTGACGACGCATTCGATCGGTGCCTCCCACACCATCGCGGCACCATCGCCGGCAACCACGCGCTGGAAGCCCTCCTTGTAAATCTGGTAAGCCTGCCGGCCGGTCAGTCCCTGGCCATGCAGCGCGTGATCGGGCGGATAAACTGCCAAATCCCGGAACTTGATCAGGTTGAGCATGTGGATCGGCCGGTCGCGCGGCAGATCCTTAAACGCCTGCCAGTTCTCTCGCGATGGATCGACATAGGCCATCGTCACGCATCCGCCAGCTGGTAGTCACGAAACTGTTCGCGCAGATCCTTCTTGCTGATCTTGCCGGTCGCACCGTGCGGGATGGCATCGACAAATTCGATCGCATCAGGCAGCCACCACTTGGCACAGGTCTTGGCAAGATGCGCCTTGATCTCGTCAGCGGTGACCTCGGCCCCGGTTTTCTTGACCACCACCAGGATGGGTCGTTCGTCCCATTTGGGGTGATAGATGCCGATCGCCGCCGCTTCGGCCACCGCGGGATGCCCCACGGCGGCGTTCTCCAGTTCGACCGAGCTGATCCATTCGCCGCCGGACTTGATGACGTCTTTGGTCCGGTCGGTCAGTTGCAGCGTTCCATCCGGGTGAAGGATCGCAACATCGCCGGTGTCGAACCACTGCTCCGCATCGGTGGCGTCGGCATCTGCTTTGAAATAGCGCTTGATCACCCAAGGCCCGCGCACCTGCAGTGCACCGCTGGTCACCCCGTCGCGCGGCAGAACCTTGGTGGCATCGCCCAGATCGACCGTCCGCAATTCCACACCGAACGGCACCCGTCCCTGCATCTGCTTGATATCGACTTGCTGTTCGAACGTCTTGTCGCTCCAGTCGAATGTTTTGGCACCGGTCGTTCCGATCGGGCTGGTTTCGGTCATGCCCCAGGCATGGACGACATTGACCCCGGCCTTCATCAGCCGTTCCAGCATGAAGCGGGGCGCCG
>JAFLDC010000441.1 GCA_017302775.1 Sphingomonadales bacterium | reverse complement strand
CTGTCTGCCGTTCGCTCCGGCAATGCCGAAAACCGTCGCGGCCTTGCCCTTCACATCAAGCGTGCGGCTGGCAACGGTGAGCAGCGGAGCTTCCGCCCGCAGGAGGTTGCTTGTCCAGGGGGTCACAAGGGCGGCTGCGCCGGAGCTTGCGACGAAGGAGCGACGGGAAATCGACATGGAAGCCTCCGTATCCAGTTGTTCGACTGGAGGTCATAATAATGTCGTTGCCGAGGCCCTGTTCTTGATCCAGCGCACTGAATTTGTGACAAATTATTTCAGCAGCCCCCCAAATTCAGCGCTGGAAGGGCAGTTTGACGCCCATGCGCGCCAGCAAGCCATCCCGCCAAAGGACGGCATGGGCGAGTGCACCGGCAATATGCAGCACCAGCAGGACATAGAACAATTTTGTCAGGAGAATATGGACCGGTCCCGCCGCCGACACGATATAGGCGCGCAGAAAGCCGGAAACCGGTAGCAGGATGAGCAGCGCATAGAGGCTGAAATGAACGGCTCTCGCCAGCCCCGCCAGAAGCGGATGGACTGTTCCGGCGGGCGTGACCGGATGGTGCCAGCGAAGCCCAAGACGGATCAGGGCGAATACGAGGATCACCCCTCCGCTGATCAGGTGGATCTTGTGCAAAACAAGATCCCAGGGGTCAATCGGCACCCCGAAATGCGGCGCGTGATGGGTGCGCCCGATCGCCGGATAGGTCCAGAGCTGAACGAGGAAGAGGGCGAGGGTCGCCCAATGGAGAAATTGGTGAAACCGGGAATAGTTCTGATGCATCAGGATCTGCCCTTTGCCGTGTACATCCTCGCCCACTGTGGTCGCGAGAACAGGAAATTGAAGGCTCGGCCTCTCACAGCACGCTCCAGAACGAGCGGTGCGATGATCGCGACTGCCAGGACAAGGATCATCAGCACGTCGGGTTGTTCGACGATGCCTGCCCCGATCAGGAATTCCCTGCTGACAGCCATCGGGATAACAAACGCCAGATAGATCGCCATGGAATGGTGGCCGCAGTAGGCGAGCCAATCGAACCCGCTCGCACGCTCAAGAAGAAGAGCGGAAAGCGTGACCGCCAGCCCTCCTGCCAACCCGAAAAAAAGCGTCAGCCCCGGTATGCCGACTATTCCCAGATACAGGGAATAGGAATGCAGGCTGGCCCATACAACCAATACGGAAAGAGTAGTCAGCGGCCTTCGTCGTGCCAGATCAAACCATGCGTCAATCCGACGGTGCCCCATATATCCAGCGAAAAAGAAGACGAAGAACAGGGCGAAACTGTTGATGGCGACCGAAGGCGTTACCTGCGACACCATCGCGTAGGCTCCACCGGAGAAATGGGTGGACGCCCATAGATGAAGCAGGACCGCGCCAATTCCGAACGCGAAAGCAAGCAGTCCTCTGGCCATTCTTGCCGCCAGCATGAAGAACGGCAGGATATAGATGAACCACAACGTACTGAAGGGCTCGATCAAGCCGAACGCGAAAGCCCCGACAAGCTGGTCGGGTGCAACAAAACCGGCACCGCCCGTCTTGACAATGGTCACGATCGAGAGCCAGAGCACATAGAAATAGGCATAGCGCAGCATCTTGCGATCGAGGAAGCTACGCCAGCTCAACGCGCCGACCCCGGCTGCAAGATAACCTGACAGAAGGAAGAAATCGGGCATCCGAAAAGGTTTCGTCCATGCGACGACCGCATGAAGAACCCCCGCCTGCCCAATCTCCTTCTCAATCCCCAGCACGGTATGCATCATCACGACGAGGATGATGCAAATGCCCTTCGCGAGGTCGATCCAGCGCTGTCTGGGACCTTCGTGCTGAACAACACCGACTGATACGGTGATCGTCAAAACGCCGTCACTTCGATTTCTGAAGCTTCGTCACTGTGATCTGGCCATTCACCCGGTCGGCGTCGAACTTGATCTTGTCGCCGGCCTTCAAGTTCTTGAGCATGGCTGGATCGGCGGCGCGGAACACCATCGACATTGCTTCCATGTCGAGGTTCTTGATCGGGCCGTGGTCGATCGTGAGTTTGCCCTGTTCGACGTCGATTTTCTTGACCGTGCCGGGCACAGATTGGGCGCTTGCAAGCTCCGCGGAGAATAAGAGCGCGGCGGAGACAACGAGAAGCCGTTTCATTTGGGAAATCCTTGTGGTTGCAGGAAAATGGTCACTTCACGATGATCTTGCCGGTCATGCCGGCCTCGCGATGACCGGGAATGAGGCAGGAAAAATCAAACTCGCCAGCCTTTGTGAACTGCCAGACGATATCCCCAGCCTTCTTCGGCGCGAGGCGCTTGGCATTGGGATCATCGTGTTCCATGTCCGGATTTTTCTGCATCTCGATGGCGTGCTTGAGATTCTCCTCAAGTGTCGCAAGCACAAGTTCATGGTCCAACTCGCCACCATTGGTAATTTTAAGTCGGATCTGCTCACCGCGTTTCACCTCGATGGTAGCCGGAGCGAAGAACATTTTGCCGTCGCCTTCTCCCATGCGGACAAGTACAAGCCGCGCCGGCTTTTTGGGGTCGCCCGGTTTGCCATAGGCGGTTTCGTCGCCGTGGTGGCCGTGACCTGCGCCACCAGGGCCTGCCGCAGCAGGCATCACCAGAGCTGAAAGCAAAAATGCTGCGAGTGAGATGGATGTCTTCACATTGTCCTCCGATGTTTTCCCATTGTCATGGGATAGTGAATGTCAGTGGTTGGAATGTGCGCCGCCCTTGGGAGCGGGCAAGGGATTGCCGTCCGGCCCAAGCGCGGGCTTGCGGGGATCTTTCACGCGCCACTCCGCGGATTGGGCCTCGGGCGGCGCGGATGGCGTCACCGCCGCGAGCTTGCCCTTGTATTCGTAGGCAACCGTACCTTCCGGATGCTTGAACCAGCCGGGATCCTTGTAGTCGTTCTTCGCGAGCCCCTCGCGAACCTTCACGACCGAGAACATCCCGCCCATCTCCACGGGGCCGAACTGGGCGAAGCCG
>JAFLDC010000440.1 GCA_017302775.1 Sphingomonadales bacterium | reverse complement strand
GGTAGCAGCGAGAGATGAACAATTCAATTCGCCGCCGGCCACGATCACGCCAGAAATTTGCGTGCCCCGGCCAGCACCGTCATCCGTTTGACCGCTGCCAGCGCCCTCCCCTTCTGACGCACGCTGGCCATGAAGCGCCACTCGCCCGTTGCCGAATGTGGCGTCAGTTCGAGCGCGAGATAACCCCGCTGCGAGGTGTCGCACCATTTGAGTTGCGCATTACGCGCGACGAAGTCAGCAGCCAGCACTTCCGGTTTACGCCAGCGCAGCGTGCCTTCCGCGCCGGGGGATGTCACCGAATGGCCTGCCATTTCGACCCCGACGCGCTTGCCCTTGCGGTCCAGATCGAAGGCCCAGGCATTATGGCTGTCCCCGGCCAGGACCAACAGGTTGGCATCGGCTTCACACGATCGCGCGCGGCGGGATAGCCATCCCAGGCGTCCATGTTCCAAGGCAGCCCCTCGCGCGAGGCCTCTACCGCAGTGGTGATCCGCTTCTTCAGCCAATCTGCTGAATCCGCAGCCATCCCCTCTGCCAGATTGCGGGGCATGGCAAGCTCACCCATGACGATCTGCTGGACCAGGACTTGCCACGGCTTACGCGCGCGGGTCGATGCCTTCAGGGTCCCCGCCAGCCAGTTCTGCTGCGCCGTGCCCAGCAGCTCACGCCGGGGATCGCGCCACACCCCATCGCGGAATGCGTCAAGCGCAGAGGCCCCCCGGCCTGGTGCGGCTGCGTCGAAGATTGCGTTAAGCTGATAAGGCTTATCGCGCGCCAGATGCCGCGTTTCCAGTCGCGCCAGCGTGGCAAGATCACCCACTTCGTAAGCTGCATAGTCCGCATCGGACACTGGCAGCCATTCGCGGTAAGCCCGTTCCGATGCCGCCTTGCGCACCGCCCAGTCGCCTTCGTTGGGCTGATGATTCTCGGCCCCGTCACGCCAGGTGTCGTTGGCAAGTTCGTGGTCGTCCCAGATGGTAATCATCGGATACAGTTGATGCAGGCGTTGCAGGTCCGGGTCCGAACGGTACGTGGCAAAACGTTCACGGTAATCGGCCAGGGTCACCGCTTCGCTGACCGGACCCAGCCGATCAGCCAGCCCTTGCTTCGTGCTGGGATAACCGCCGCGCCGGTACTCATAAAAGTAATCACCCAGGTGTACCGCCAGATCGAACTGGTCTGCCTCTGCGGCATGTCCATAGGCGTTGAACCAGCCAAAACCATAGTTCGAACAAGAGAAGACAGCGATCCGGAAACTGGGCACCTTGCCAACCGGCAGGGTCTTGGTCCGACCCGTTACAGACTGGGCCCCGGATGCGGCGCTGAACCGGTAGAAATACCACTGCCCCGGCTGCAAACCGGTAGCCCAGGCCCGGACACAGCCATCCGTGGCGGGCGATGCCGCGCACTGGCCCTGCGCGACGATCCGGGTGAAAGCCATGTCCTCCGCCAGATCCCAATGCAGCACGGTTTCCTGTGCCGCGGCAAAACGGGTCCACAGCAGTACCCGGTCCGGGCCCGGTTCGCCGCTGGCAACACCATGAGTGAACCCGCCCACAGCAAGTGCATGGCCCGGTGCGCCCAGGCCGGCCAGGCCCAGCGCGCCAAGTCCGAAGAATGCGCGGCGCGTGGCGGCAAGCCCGGGGCTTTGCGGCGACTGATCGGGCAGAGGCTGATCCATTGTTCCCGATGAAGAGATTGTGTGGTTTCACGCAGCCTAACCGGGTTTCATGACAGGACAATGCCATTTGCATCGCCGGGAAACGGGCTTGCTCTTGCCTGGCGGCTCCCGCACAAGCCCGGCATGGACAAGACGCAGTTCCACGACTTGCCGGACGGCCGGCGGATCGCTTACCGCCTGCGGGACGGAGCCGGCCCTGCGCTGGTGTTTCTGCCCGGCTATATGAGCGACATGGCTGGGGGAAAAGCGAATGCCCTGTTCGCATGGGCCGAACAGCAGAACCGGGCCTGTTTGTTACTGGACTATTCCGGCTGCGGGGAAAGCGACGGCGACTTTGCCGATGGCACTCTGGGGTGCTGGCGCGACGAAGTGCTGGCGCTGATCACGGACCATTGCCCGGGCCGCGTGGTGCTGGTCGGCTCGTCAATGGGGGGATGGCTGATGCTGCTGGTTGCATTGGCCATGCCAGAGCGCATCGCCGCGCTGATCGGAATTGCCAGCGCGCCCGACTTTACCGACTGGGGTTTCACCGACGGCCAGAAAGCCCTGTTGGCCGGGGGGAAAGTGTTCCTTGAAGACAACCCTTATGGACCCGAACCAACACCATTCTATCCCGGGTTCTGGCACGATGGGCAGGCACGGTTGCTGCTGGACGGCGCTATCGCTCTCGATTGTCCGGTGCGGCTGCTGCATGGCCAGCGCGATCAGGACGTGCCGCCGGACATATCGCTTCGTCTGGCGCAGGCTTTGCGTTCAGACGATGTGCAGGTGACGCTGATCAAGGACGGGGATCACCGCCTGAGCCGCGATGCCGATATTGCCTTGCTGCTGCGCACGATCGCAGCGCTGGATTGAGTGAGCAAACCTTAATGCCGATATCCCTGCTTCTTCCCTTGATCCTCCAGATTGGTCCTGGCGGCGCACTGCCGCAGGCCCCCTTGCAGATCCCCAAACCGAAAGCCGCCGCTGTGAGCACAGACTCCACCCAGTCCGATCCGCTCACCGATTGTCTTAAGCTGGCGATGACCCGCCCGGCCGATGGGATAGAAGTGGCGCAGAACTGGTTGGCTGCAGCCAAGACAATGAAAGAGCGGGCCGGAGCCAAGCAGTGTCACGCGCTGGCCCTGACCCGGATTGAAGGGTTTGCCGAAGCGGCCCCGCTGTTCCTTGCCGCCCGTGAGGATACGCCCGCCAACGAGCCCGACGAACGCGCACGTCTGGCGGCGCTGGCCGGAAATGCCCAACTGGCTGCGGGCGATCCGGCTGCCGCCTTTGTTGCGCTGGATCGCGCGGGCGCGGACTCGGCTGGCG
>JAFLDC010000044.1 GCA_017302775.1 Sphingomonadales bacterium | reverse complement strand
ATGGGAACGACTACTGGCGCCCATTTGGAATCGAGAATCACCTCGACGATCTCCGGAGCGATGCTGGACATGCCCCACAACACGGGGAAGGCAAAGAAGCTCAGTATCCTCACCCCCAACAGCAAATTATCACCGACCTTCCGGGGATCGTGCTTCATACGCGAAAAGGTCGGAAACGCCACCTGATTGACCAAACCAGATATTTTCTGGCTGGGCAGAGCAGCGAGGTGCATGGCGACAGAATAGAAACCGAGCACCTCCTTGCCCAAAAATTTGGCACCGATCAGTACATCCACCTGGGAGAAAAACAACCAGCAAACCTGGGCGGCGGTAATGTGCCCCCCGAAGCAGAGCAGCGATCGCATCCCGGTCACCGAGAAATCCGGCCAGCGCAGGAAAGGCGAGAGCCAGTTGATGCCGATGGTTTTCCAGAGCAGACTGAGAGTCGAGCCGGCGACGAGCGCCCAGACTCCCGCGCCGTTCAGCGCCATTGCCAGCGTGGTGAAGCTGCCGACGATAGCGCTCGACAGGTCCAGCAGCGAACGGTTGCGATATTCCATACGCCGCACCAACTGCGCGTCCGGGATGACGGCGAATGCGGCGAGAACGAATTGCAGGGACAGAACGCGGACCACCGGAATGACGCGCGGCTCGTCGTAAAAAGAAGCAATCAGCGGTGCCGCGAGCGCCAGCAGGGCTGCTAGCAAAAAATGAATGGCCAGAATCACACCGAATACACGCCGGAGAAGTGGCTCGTCCACCTCGGTCTTCTGGACGACCGCGGCGCCCAGGCCCAATTCGGAGAACATCGCCAGAAATGAAACAAAGACCATGGCCATGGCCAGCAGCCCATAGTCCGCCGGCGTCAGAAGGCGAATGACGACGAGCGTGATCGCCCAGGTGATCGCCTGGCTCATCAACTTCACGCTGGCGCTCCAGCGAAATCCCGACAGCGCTTGCGATCGCAGGCTCATTTCAAAACTTCCCTCACCAACGCCAATCCAGCCGACAGCAAAGGCTCCACTTGCTGCTCTGCTCTCAGAAGGCCACTGGAATTTACGCCCTTGCCGCCTTCAGCGTCCGTAGGCTCAGGCACGTTTTTCTCGAAACGGAGATGAATCCAGTTCGCTCTGGGGCGCGAGAACACGCGCTGGATGTCAGATACAACGATCACCAGTTTTGTCGCAATCTTCTGTGCCAAAGTGAGTTGTGTTGGCCGTTTCAGTTTGTTGTTACACCACGGACAATGCTCTTCCTGATCATAAGTGCGATAGGGATTGCCAGCGAAGTCCATGAGTACGGTCGAGACGGTATTGGTCGAGTCAGTGTGTGAACCGACAAACGACACTTTGCTGAATGAGAGCCCCTTGAACAAGGATTTCAGTCGATCACCGCAATCAAGTTGGCAGGCACCCCCTTGACCGACTCGATGCGAGGGTGATCTATGGCAGGTTTTTCAAGATCCAGCGCCAGGACGTGATCGAAGCGCTCTGCGAGCAACGTGGAGAAAAAACCATCACGAGCACCGATATCCTGGGCGATCTTCCCTTGCTTCGGGATGAGATCGAACAAGTCACGGGTGCGCGCCTTTTCCCGGTCGCTCGTTCGGCAAACGATAAAACTCTCTGTCATTTTCTTGCCAGTGCTTTCAATCAAATATGAAATCGAATCAGTGCACGAAACCGGAGGCGTCCTCGAACAAAACCCCTTGATTGTGGCCTCGGCCTCGATTCAAGCACACCATCAAGCGGATAGAATCACACAGAGAAGAACAGTGAATTCGCTTAAGTCTTGCACAATTGTTCGCGTTTTCTGCCATATGCTATCCGAGCGCGGACGCCATAAAATCGCCGCCGTCTTTTATCTGGCGTGTTTTGCAGGGAACTCTCAGCGCCGTGAACGCTAGGAACACTCGCCTCGGGCCCTGGCAGCTTGCTGAGGGCCCATTCGACTTGGCGAAGGCCAGCGGCGCCATAGTCGTTGCCCGGCGCAACCCGATCGGCTTCGAAAAGGCCCCAGGCGACATGCGTTTCATACGCCTTTTCGCCCGGCGCTGCGAAAGGCGTCGGATACTTGCGCCAACATCCGTCCGGATCGAGCGAATCGCGCAGCCAGGTCGCTGCCGAGTGCATCGAAGCGATATACCGTGAATCCTCGTATTCGGCCGCACCGGCAGCCAGGCCGATCAGGATCTGCCCAGTGTTAAAGGTGACCGGTACGCGCGGCAGTGAATCGATGCGCCCACCCTGGAATCCGCCCTCCGGGAACTGGATTGCGACGCACCAGTCCAGCATTCGTCGCGCGCGGGCATGAAGATCGGAGCCGCCGCGGAGGTGGGCGAGTTCGATGATCGTGGGAATGATGTAACCAGTGGTTTCAGGGTAGGAGGTCGCCCGGCCGGTAACCAGACTGTAATGGCGGGCGGCGCCACCGTCTGCAGATGCGGAGTGGTCCTGAGCCGCACAGAGCCACGCAGTGCTCGCCTCAATAACGGCTTCCGGACCCGGGTCATCCCTCACCGAAAGACCATGGCGATCCCTATTCATTTCGGCCTTGGCGGCCGGCGGAATCTTGCCGGGAAACAACTTGCGCTTGACGCTCTTGAGCAGATGGATCATCGATGGATACCTGTTGGGTGTTGGCTTGGAAATTCTTCCTGGCGTCCGCGTTTTACTGTTATCCACGAACTGACCATGCAACGCTGGCTGAGTGAAGCGGCCGATATCGGGCCGCAGCATCGATCCCGTGATCCTGCCTCGAGAAACCAAGTCGTTTGGAAGTCCTCAACTTGTCAAAGCAATTCCTCCACTGGTCACCGTAGGTGCACCAAGTGGCTTGCGCTCTTGACATCAACACGCGAGTTGTCCTGATCGGAGTAGCGGGTTCTGCATCAAGTTCTTGACAAGCCCTGCCCCGAAACGAAATCGCGTTCGATCCCACGGAGTGAAACGGGGGAGTTGCATCCGGTCGCTCTCCGAATCGGCGACTCCCCACGCCGTCGTTACCGCGCCATCGAAACCGAGGCCACGAATTAGGTCGACGTCCCCGGCCCGATAGTCAACATTCGGTTTTCCATTGGGGTAAGCGAACAGGCCGACCCGTTCCTGCAGCAAGGATTCCAGGAAGAGCTTGCTCTCGGCGACCTCTTTATGCGCTTCCTCTAGCGCGAGCCGGGCAAGGATCGGATGCGTGACAGTGTGCGCGCCGATCGACATTCCGGCGCGGCGCATACTCCGCACTTGCTCCGACGACATCATCAGATCCGGCGGCAAAATGGCGCCTGACACGGCGGCCACGTAGGCGGCGGCTTTCAGACGCTCCCGTGGTTTCCGATACTTGACCTTCTTCAGAATGCTGAGGATCGCCTGACGAACGGCTTCGGCCGAATTCAATTCATGTACCCCCAGCCCCTCGCCCGAGAGGTCAAGCCTCGCTCGGCTACAACGGCGAACCGCCTCGATAATCGTGTCGTTCCACATTCGCCCCCCATCGAGGTAGCCCGTAGCAACAAAGAAAGTCGCGCTCAAACCATGCGCCTGGAGAATCGGCATGGCAACCGTACAATTGTCGGCATAGCCGTCATCGAAGGTAATCGCCGCGGCCCTTGCCGGCAGCGAATGCTCGTGCAGGCGAGAGATTGCCTGGTCCAGTGGTAGGACATTGAACGACTCCTTGAGCCACCGCACGACTTGCTCAAAATGAGTCGCGTCGGGATCCCAGTCCAGAACTGGGTCCCGACGTGCGAGAACGCGATGATAGATCAGAATCGACAGGCGCCCTCCTTGCCCGCCGGGCGACATGAGACCTGCCAGGGTTTTCACGATCATTTCAGCTCCTGCGACAACGGATGCGGCAGCGCCGCTGAACGAAGAGGTTTCGCGGACCCGAACGCGCCTGCCGGCTCCTGCTTCGATGCGCCTTCCTTCAGCCAACGCTGGGCAACCACCAAAATGACCAGAATATTGTAAGGCACGTCAAAATAGGCGAGGCTCAGGAAGGCCCCTCCTACCAGGTAACCAACCAGGGAAACCTGACACATCCCCGCGAGTTCATGGACCCACGCCACCTCCGGTCGATTCTTGCTTTGCTTGCGCACCTGCCCAGCGACGCGAAAGGTTAGCCACCAGATCAGCACGAACAGCAACAGGCCGATGTAGCCATGCTCTCCGAGGGCGGAGAAATAGATACTGTGCGCGGCCCGTATATACGTTACTCCCGGTGGAGCATATATCCCACTAGTGTGCCATTCATACATCGCGAAACCGCCGCCTAGGGGTTGGTGATTGGCCACATTGATGGCAGTCTGCCAAGCCTGAAGCCGCTGTGACGCAGACGCATCCTCTTCGTACGTCTGGATCGTCGCCATGCGCTGCTCCCATGTGCTTGGCATGAAAGCAAGCAGCGCGGTGGCGACAACAAGGATCATTAAGCCGGCCATCACTTTTCGATCAGAGCGATACCAAAACACTAGGCCCATGGCAACGACCGCCACAAGAGCTCCCCGCGACTGCGTCCCCAAGGATGCGGCCGTGGACAGCAGCATCAGCCCCAGCAGGCCGCGACGGACCCAAGAATTGGTAGAAACCACCCGCAAATAATTCATTATCGGAATAATCATGATCACAGCAACGGCCAGTGCGTTGTTGTCCTCAAAGAACCCCCCTGGAGGACCCCAAATCCTGCTCGAACCACCCGACAGAATGGTGGAAATCCCGCCCTTAAAGCCGAAATAACCGATCGAGACAACGTTGATCCAGACAAACAGTTCGATATGCTTGCGCTCGTGCAGAGCCATTAAGGCAATGGCAGTCATCAACTGAATCTTCAAGACCTTACTGAGTTGTTCCCAGGAGCCCGCAGGATCGAACGCGAATGCAGTGGTCACACACATCCAGAAAACGAACAGAAACAGCACCACAACGGGAGGCGCCCACGGCATGCGCAACTTGTCGCGTGTGATCATCAGAGAAAGAAGCGCCGCCCCCGCTGCCACAAACGCAAGCGGCGCGTTGAAAGCAAAGCCGTAAGTCAGCTTGTGGGGGTTCATGACGCTGAGCCAGGTCCACAAGATCACGGCGACCCAGGTATGGCGTAGCGCAAACGGCAAAGCGGAAAGGACGATGCCTACTACCAGCAAATCACGCATGGCTACCTCCCTGAACGCCGTTCACGCCCGACACTGCAAGCATCGGTGAAAACCCGGACGCTGTCCGGCCTTCGCTAGCAATGAAAGGAGCCAGGATGCCTCCATGGCTGGCATCTGATTTCAACTGGCAGGCCCCGGCTTGCGCAGGGTAACCAGGATCCAGCCGCGCAGGAAGCGCAGAAAATCAAAACGGCTGATCACTTTTTCGTAGCACATGCCGAGAAAGAAGAGTGCGCCGTTGAAAATCAGGTAGTTCGGGTATTGGCTCAGATACTCGAAAGACTCCACGGCCAGACCGGCGGATGTGGCCAGACGCTCCACATCGGCGCGGGTATTGGTCAGGTAGGCGGTAGGAAACGTGTCTTCCTCCTCCCTTCCCTCCACCTGCTTGACGATCCTGGCGTGAAATCGATTCGGCACCAGGCGCGCAACGAGGGTGCCGTAATCCCACATGTTGGCGGTCAGAAAAACCACCGCACCGCCCGGCCGCAAGACGCGAGCAAATTCCTGGTAGACCGACGCCGGATCGGTCAGATGCTCGAAAACGCTGCGCGACATGATGAGGTCGACGCTGGCATCGGCCAGGGGCATGTTCGAGAGGTCGGCGTTATACGTTTCGATACCAGGAGGAACCTCAGTAAAACCGACCAGCTCGACCCCGATCAGGCGCCGCGCCCGTCCGAGATATTTTCGCAGAACGGGAACCGTGCGCCCGCAACCGGCGTCCAGAAGAACGGCCTCGGGAGTCAGTTGAAGGCCGACGCGCTGTTCATAAACTCGATACGGATGCGGGTTATTCGCATAGTATTTCCGCAGCAGTGTTTCGGAAAGAGTGGTCATAGAGGTTTTCCAGCAGTTAGGATCATTGGGTGAATGCAATCGCTGGCCATCCGGAAGCGGGCGCTGTTGGGTGAACAGATTGCAGCATGGAAGCTCAAGATCCTTCCCCCACTGCAACAGCCCGTCGATAAGCGTCAAGCCACTGCGTCCGTACCCGTGGCCAGGCATATCGTTCCGCCTGCTTCAGGCCGGCCTGCCTCAGGCCTGCTGCCAGCGAGGGATCTTGCAGAACGTGGAGCAGTTCTCGCGCCATGGCCTCATGATCGCCGACCGGCACCAGCAAGCCCGAGACTCCCTGCTCGACCATGTTGGGGATTCCGCCCGCACAGGTGCTGACTACCGGCACACCGCTGGCAAATGCCTCGAGAATCGAGATCGGCATGTTATCAACCGTGCTTGGGTTGAGCAAGCAATCGGCGGCGGCGTAAAGCGCCGGGATGCATGCGTTTTCGATGCGACCGGGGAAGCGGACGCTGTCCTTCAGACCCATTTCGGTCACCAGTGCTTGCAGACGCGAGAGCTCGGGGCCGCTTCCGGCAACCGTCAGCTGCGCCCGCGGAAAAGCGGGAACGATACGCGCAAAGGCGCGAATCGCGGTCGGAATGCCGTAGATCGCCTCCAGGTTGCGGGTGACCACTACCTGCGGCGCGTCACCGAAGGAGCGCGCCGGCGCCGGCGCGAAACGCGACAGGTCGATGATGTTCGGGATGACTTCCGCAGCCAGGCCGTAGCGCGAGAAGACTCGCTGCAGGAATTCCGAGGGGGTGACCCGCAGCGATGCCTTGGCAAGCAGGCGGAGAACATGCCGCGGCGCCCGCGAAAAAAAGGAATCCGCATTCCCTCCCCGATAATTGATGATGACCGGGATATTCTGCAGGCGCGCGATCAACATCGCCGGCGCCGCTAGCAGATGCCAAGCCCATCCAGAGTTGGCCAGCACATGCATGACCCTCGCCCGCTCGGCGGCCCGCCAGAGGTGCAGCAGGTATGGCAGGAGGCGGAAGCCCGCGCGCAGCACCGGCATTCCGGCCACCCACGCTGGTCGGTAGGGCATGTTGGTGCGCACCAGTTCGACCTCCAGGCCCTCTTCCCGCAACAGGCGGACGAGCTGTTCGCACTGGTTGGCCATACCACCGGACGGTGGTGGCAGGGGGCCAACCACGCAGATCGCTGGCCAGGGTTTGCTGCCTTCCCCCAGCGACCTCGCTTCGCCAGCCATCAGCCGCGGTCGCTCGCCAGGCACGCCGGCAGCCCCAGCCCTGCGTATTCCAGACCGAAGATGCGGATCTTCATGGGAGTTTCCCTCGCCTTCCGAAAAAGTTTCCAATGCCGTGGCAATAGCCCGATCCGAACGCCCCAGCGAGTACCGCGGACCCCGAACTGCTGCCCGCAAGGCTCCAGTCGCCGCTACTTTGCCAGAACCTCCCGACATCACGCATCCCCTGGAATGGTGTAAGAATATTCATTCATGGCCGCTGCGACGAGGAAATTTGTCACGGAGTTAGCGTCGACTATGCACCCTGCGGCAGTTCAGCGGGGTGCGCCGCCAGCCTGCCCCGCCTGATGCTGGCTGACCTTGCTCACCACATAGCGGTACTTGCCGCTTGGCTCGGCTGCGATCGCCGCCAGATATTCGATGTCCAGTTGCACCCCCTTGCCAAGCCTTGCACGAAAAGCGGTACGGATCGCCGACTCGCTCGCTTGCCGTTGGAAGCTGGTATCAGTGACCAGTTGCAGACGACAGTGCAGCAGCGTTTCCTGGATCACCTTGAAGCCGTTCACCCCGGGCATGTCCCGCAACACCATGGCAATTGCGATGGCGAGCACTATCGAGCCGTCTGCAGCCAGCAGTACATCATTGGTGCGGCCATGTACTTCTTTCAGCAAGGGCAGGCCACGGCCACAGCCGCATTGTTCTCGTTCGAGCACCGCCACGTCGCCGTTCCTGTAGCGTACGAATGGGAAACCGGTGCTGTACAGATGTGTCACCACCACTTCGCCCGGCACACCCGGCGGCGAAGACTGTCCATGCTCATCGACGACTTCGACGATGATGTCTTCGGCTGTGATATGCATTCCTCCCAGCGGGCATGCATGGGCGATGAAACCGGAATCGCGGCCACCATAGCCATTCGCAACCGGACAGCCGAAGACTCGCTCTAGCACGTCGGCCTGATGCGGATACAAGCGCTCAGCGGTGCAAAACGCCACCTTGATGCCAAGATCGCTCAGGCCAATTCCTTGCTGCTCGGCGCGCTGGGCGATCAAGGTCATCGACGAAGGGTATCCGAACAGCATTCTTGGTCGAAAGCTCCGAATGTCGGTGATGAAGCGATCCATATCGGCTTGCGACATCGCCGACGAGGGCAGCAGCTTGCTGCGCAACAGCCAGTCGCGCACCTGCTTGACCCGATCCTGCCCGGTCAATTCGATCGGGCTGGACCAGATCACCATTTCCCGGTCGCCGATATCGACATCCCACCAGCGTGTGGCACGCCATTTGGCGGCGACATCGTGGCTGATGCGGGTATTGCTGATATTGAAACGCAGTGGATCTCCAGTCGAACCGGTAGTGGAAAACAGCCTGACCGGCTCCGGCAAGCTGGAACGTAAGCGGTCAAATTCGCTGCGGATGATGTCCTTGGTGAGCAGCGGCAAGCGCCCCAGATCGCTGATGGCACTGATATTTCTTGGATCGAAATCGAGCGAGCGAAACAGATCGTGATAGTACGGCACATGCGAAGCGCATTGCGTGAGGAATTCTTGCAGCCGAGCCAGTTGCAGGGCGAGGATTTCCTCTGGCTTGAGCCACTGGCTGCGCTCCAGTTCACGCCTGACTGCCACCGTGGAGTGCTTCTTCAATGTTTCGTGCAGCGGGAACAGCAGGTTTGCGGCAAACGATGTGTAAATCCCCATCAACCCTCCGTGTGACCATCAATAAAGAGAGCCAGCGTTGTGCATCAGCCAACGTGGGCCAAGACTCGGTGATCCTTGGCGTCCAGGTAAGCATCGATACCGGAGAGGTGGGCCTTCCAGCTATAGCGCGCCAGTACCTGCTGGCGGGCGGCAAGGCCGATTGCGGCAGCGCGATCGGGCTCGCGCAACAACCGTTCAATCTGGGAGAGATACTCGGGAACACTTCCCGCCGTCAGGAAATCTCGCTCGGGAATGGCGTCGACTGCGACCGAGCACTCTTGCGAAGCGACAACGGGCAAACCCATGGCCATGGCTTCAAGGACTTTGTTCTGGATCCCGCGCGCCAAGCGGAGGGGCGCGACGACGACGGCCGCGTGCCGCAAATAGGGGCGGACATCAGGGACGGTCCCTGTGACGACGATTTGTCTCCTCGTCAGCGCCTGAACAGCAGGATTCGGGCTTCGTCCGACAATATAAAAGCGCAAGCTCGGCCAGTTGTGCTCCAACTGAGGCAGCATTTCCGTCGCGAACCAGGTCACTGCATCAATGTTCGGCCAATAGTCCATGGCGCCGGTAAAAACTACCGGCAGTTCTTCCTCCCGGTACGGTGAAGGTAACGCGTGCACTGGCGAGAAAAAGTCTGCATCGACGCCGTTACACATGGCTTCAACCCGGTCCGCGCATTCGGGAGCCAGGCGACAGAACAAATCCGACTCGTTGTCGGTGACAAAAAATGATCGCTCTGCCTGCATCGCCACAGAACGTTCAAAAGCCAACAGGTGCTTGCCTTCCCGGCGGTAGAGCCAGGACATCGGCCAACGGTGCCTCGAGGCATATTGCGTCCACTTGGCCGAGTCGACGTCGACAAAGTCGATCAGTTTGCGCAAATGGGGAAGGCCCTGGACATAGCTTGCCATGACCGAAGAGAAGATCACCGTCGCATCGATCTGCTGGTCTCGCAGCGTGCGATCAACCCATGCCTGCAGAGCGGCATTTCGATAATAGGGAAGCGTCAGCGCCTGTCCAACAAGCAGACCTCTGAGGCTTGAAAGCCTGGCAAAGCTCGGCACCAGACGCGCAATGTGCATATCGACGCAATACCGCGACACGGCACTGATATGAACATCGTCCAGCGGGTCGTCGATAAATGTGCCCAAAAAAACCTGGTGTCGAGCCGCCAAATGTTTGAGCAAGTGATAGGAGCGAACCTTGTCTCCCTTATTGGGTGGATAAGGTAGCCGGTGTACAAGATACAGAATGTTGGCCATGTGATCGTTCAAACCGGTTATGCAATCAGCGGGGCCGACGCGACGTAGCGTTTCAATGGCGCCTCGGGATCAGGACAGGACTCGGTCATACTTGGCCAGTGCCCGAGCGTAAGCCTCTCGATAGCCAGCCACACTGGCCACCCAGGAGCGCTCAACCTCAACGAAACGGCGAGCCTGTGCGCGAATCTGAGCCCACGACGCCCGTCTCGACAGGATGTCCTCGATTGCCGCTTCGAGCGCGGCGACATCACCCGCACGGAACAGAAAGCCCGTTTCACCGTGACTGATCAACTCGCGATGTCCTCCGACGTCGGAAGCGACAAACATCCGCCCCTGCGCCATCGCTTCAAGTGGCTTCAGTGGAGTAACCAGTTCGGTCAGCCGCATCGGCAAGCGTGGAAATGCCAGCACATCGATCAATTCGTAATAGCGTTGCACCTCGGCATGCGAAACGCGGCCAGCGAAAATGAAATGACTCTGCATACCTGCGGCCACCACCTGCGCCTGCAGTTTGCTCTCCTGCGGCCCACCACCAACCAGCAGCACGCGCAACTCCGGATGCCGAGGCAGCATCCGCCGTACCGCCTCAACCAGCAAGTCAAGGCCTTCGTAGCCGTAAAAAGATCCGACGAAGCCCAGGACAGTCGCACCATCGAGTCCCAGCGCGCGGCGAAGGACAGAGTCAGCCTCGGCGCCAAACCGGAAGAGACCAACATCCACTGCGTTCGGGATCACCGTAACGCGTTCCGGAGACAGGCCACGCCCAACAATATCGCCACGCAGGCCCTCACAAATCGTCGTCACGTGGTCAGCATGGCGAAGCGCAAAGGTCTCCAGCGCCCGCGAGCCACGATAGCGCAGACCACCTTCGACCGTCGTGCCGTGATCGACCGCAGCATCCTCCCAGAAAGCTCGCACTTCATAGACCACCGGCAAGCGGTGGTGTCGCCCGACCCAAAGACTTGGTAGGGCGTTAAGCACCGGCGAATGGGCATGAATAAGGTCCGGCCGTGTCGCCCGAACGATCTGATCTAGGCGGGCAGCAGTCAGGCGCATCTGGGCAAACAGGCCGGTTCCATCGGGACTTGGCGTGCGATGGAACAGCCAACCATCGACTTCTTCCTGCAGCACGGTCCCCACACCCTGTTTGGGTGTCGTCAGATGCACAGATTGCCAACCCAGCGCACGCTGTTCGCGCAAGATGGCCAGCGTGCGGAAGGTATAGCCGCTATGCAGCGGCAATGAGTGATCGAGGACATGCAGGATACGCACGCTCATCTCCATATCACCGACTCGGTAGCACTGGCCGCCGGGTCCGGCGACGTGTCTAGCACATTGCGCAGAAAAGCCTCGAACATCAACAGCGCCCACAGCAACGAACTGTAATCGCTCGCTCCCGACTGATGGGAATCAACGAGATGGCGGAGGCAGGCCTGATCGAACCAACCAGTCGCGGCGAGGCGCGGCCCAAGCACCGCCTCCCGGACACGTTCTCTGAGCGGACCGCGAAACCAGCGCGCGAGCGGTACGGCGAAG
>JAFLDC010000439.1 GCA_017302775.1 Sphingomonadales bacterium | reverse complement strand
GCCGCTGCTGGCCGCCCTGACCAACCGCACCACCCGTCAGGCGCTGTTCGAGCGTAGCTGGAACCGCAGCGAACGCGGCGATGCCAGCGATACCCGCAGCCTGATCCTGAAAATCGCCGCGTTGCGCGCGCAGAAGGCCAAGCTGCTCGGCTTTGACAGCTATGCCGCTTATTCGCTGTCGGACCAGATGGCCAAGACCCCGGCCGCCGCCATCGGCCTGCTGGAAAGCTTCATCCCGGCGCTGGGTGCGGCCCAGCAGAAGGACGCGGCCGATCTCAATGCGCTGATCAAGAAGCAGGGCGGCAAGTTCACCGTCACTCCGGCGGATTGGGATTTCTATGCCGAGCAGCTGCGCAAGCAGCGCTATGCGCTCGACCAGAATGAAGTGAAGCCTTATCTCGAGATCACCAACGTGCTGGAAAACGGCGTATTCTATGCCGCCAATCAGCTTTACGGCCTGACCTTCAAGAAGCGCACCGACATCCCGGTCTATCACCCGGACGTAACCGTTTATACCGTGTTCGATCAGGATGGCAGCGAACTGGCGCTGTTCTATTTCGATCCCTGGAAGCGTGACAACAAGTCCGGCGGGGCATGGATGTCGAACTTCGTCGACCAGAACGGCCTGACCGGGACCAAGCCGGTGGTGTTCAACGTATCGAACTATACCAAGCCCGCTGCCGGGCAGCCCGCGCTGGTGACGTGGGACGATGCCAACACCATGTTCCATGAATTCGGCCATGCACTGCACGGAATGCTGTCCAACCAGCGCTATCCGTCGATTTCGGGCACCAATACCGCGCGCGATTTCGTGGAGTTCCCCAGCCAGTTCATGGAAAACTTCATGACCGAGCCCAAGGTGCTGGCCAATTTTGCCAAGCATTACCAGACCGGCGCACCGATGCCCGCGGCATTGATCGCCAAGATCGAAAAGGCCGCCACGTTCAACCAGGGCTATGCGCTGGGCGAAGTGATGACCGCGGCGCTGCTTGACCTCAAATGGCACAGCCTGCCCGCCGGTTCGACGCCAAGTGACGTCAATGCCTTTGAACAGGCCGCGCTTGCCTCGCTGGATGCCAAGGGACTGCACACCGGGCTGGTTCCGCCGCGTTATCGCACCAGCTATTTCCGCCACATCTGGGGCGGCGGCTATGCTGCGGGCTATTACGCTTACAGCTGGACCGAAATGCTCGATCACGATGCCTATGCCTGGTTCAAGGAAAACGGCGGGATGACGCGCAAGAATGGGCAGCACATCCGCGATACTATCCTGTCGAAGGGCCACAGCCAGGATTACAGCGTGATGTATCGCAACTTTGCCGGACGCGATCCGCAGGTTGAGCCGATGATCAAGGCCCGCGGCCTGAACTAACCCATGGCCAGTGCGCGCTGGCCGGGTTCGCCCAGCCAGCGCGCCTGCACCTTCCAGACCTGTTCGATCAATGCCGCGGTCAGGACTGCTTCCGGCGGCCCATCCGCCGCCAACCTGCCCTGATCCAGCACCACCACCCGGTCAGCATGGTTCATCGCCTGGGCCAGATCATGCAGCACCAGCACCACCCCCACGCCGGCGCGGGCCAGGCCGCGAAACTGTGCCAACAGCGCCAGCTGGTGCGTCAGATCGAGATTGGCGAGCGGTTCGTCGGCAAGTAGCCAGCGCGGCGATCCCGCCAGAACCCGGGCCAGCAGAACCCGGGCGCGCTCCCCGCCTGACAGGGTAGATATTCGGCGTTGACGCAGCGCTGTCAGGTCCAGCGCGGCCAGCGCCGCATCGACCGCAGCCTGATCCTGCGCCGCGCCGCTCTGCCATGGCAGCCGCCCCAGCCCGGCCAGTGTTTCCACCGACAGATCCCACGCCACTTCGCCGTGCTGTGGCAGATAGCCCAGCGTTTGCGCCCGCACGCGGCTCGACAAGGTCGACAGCGGCGCGCCGTCCAGTGCAACGTGGCCGTGATCGGGCCGCAGCAATCCGGCCAGGCAGGTCAGCAGCGTGGACTTGCCCGCGCCATTGGGTCCGCAGATCGCCGTCACCTGTCCCGGCTGGGCGGCGACCGATAGAGCATCAAGGCGGCCCGGCACCGACCCGCCGACAATCTCCAACGATGCGTTGGCGAAAAGTTCCGTCATGCCAGTCCGCTCCGCATCCGCAGCAGCAGCACGAGGAAGAACGGCGCGCCCAAGAGCGACAGCGCAATCCCCAGCCGCAGCTCGCTGGCCAGCGGCACCACCCGGCACAGGCAATCCGCCACCAGCAGCAGCACCGCGCCGGCCAGTGCACTCGGCTGGATCAGCTGCGATGGCCGCCGGTCGGTAAAGCGGCGCAGCAAATGCGGCACGATCAGCCCGACGAAGCCGATGATCCCCGCCGCCGCAACGCCCGCGCCGACCGTCAGACCGACCCCGGCGACCATCAGCCATTGCAGCCGCACCGGATCGACCCCGATCGACTGGGCCGCGGCATCGCCCAGCGTCAAGGCGTCAAGCGCGCGCCCGGCCAGCAACAGCAGGCCAATGCCCAGCAGTGTCAACGGTGCGGCAAACCATACTTCCTGCCACGAACGGTCGGTCAGCGCGCCCATCAGCCAGGTGACGATCTCGCTCATCGCAAAGGGGGTGGGCGAAAGGCTGATCGCCAGGCTCATCAAGGCTCCGGTCAGGCTGGCGATCATCATGCCGGCCAGCGTGAACAGCATGACCGATCCGGTTCGTCCAGCTATCAGCCCCAGCAGCGCCATGGCTCCGCCCGCGCCCGCAAGCGCGAACAATGGCAGGGCCCAGCCGGTGCTGGCCCAGCCAGTCCAGAAGCTGAGCACCGCGCCCAGTGCTGCCCCCGGGGCGATCCCGAACAGTCCGGGATCGGCCAGCGGATTGCGCAGATAGCCCTGCATGGCAGCCCCGGCCGCGCCCAGCCCCGCCCCCAGCGTGAGCGCCAGAATAGCCCGCGGCAAGCGTAGCTCCATGAGGATAATCAAGGCGTTGTCGGGCAAATCCGAGAGCG
>JAFLDC010000438.1:1636-3005 GCA_017302775.1 Sphingomonadales bacterium | reverse complement strand
GGTGTGCTGCGCCAGGCGCGGGAATGGCAACAGCGCCGCCCGCTCCGCGCACTCAAGGGCAATCACGAAGAGATGTTTCTCGACGCCTTCACCAAGGAGGACGTACTGCGCCATTTTCTGCGCTATGGCGGGCGCGAGACCATCCTGTCCTATCCGGTCGATCCGGAGGTCTATAGCGAAGCAAGCCTGGCGGAAACCCAGGCGTTGATGCATGCCGCCGTTCCGGCAGAGGACGTGGCCTTCATGCAGGCTATGGAAGATCTCATCATCATCGGGGATTATGTGTTCGTGCACGCCGGAATTCGTCCTGGCGTTCCTCTGGCAGAACAACGAGCCGGTGATCTGCGCTGGATTCGCGATCCTTTCACCAGCTCGCGCGAGGATCTGGGCGTTACAGTGGTCTATGGCCACACGATATATGACCATGCCGAGATTGCCGCGTGCCGGATCGGAATCGATACCGGCGCCTACCGGTCGGGCCGGCTGACTGCGCTTGGGCTTGAAGATTCCAGACGCTGGCTGATCGAAGCCAGCGAACAGGACGGGACGATCCGCGTCTCGCAACGGGATGTGAGATGAAGATCACGGAGACCTTCTCATGAAGATTGCAATGGTCGGCTCGGGCTACGTCGGGTTGGTTTCAGGCGCGTGTTTTGCGGATTTTGGCCACGACGTGGTCTGCATCGACAAGGATCCGGCCAAGATCGACAGCCTGCATGCGGGGATCATGCCGATCTTTGAACCGGGCCTGGCCGAACTTGTCGCATCGAATGTCAAAGCCGGGCGGCTGACCTTCACCACTGACCTTGCCGAGGGTATCGCCGATGCCGGGGCGATTTTTATCGCAGTGGGCACCCCCAGCCGCCGCGGTGATGGTCACGCAGACCTGTCATATGTCTATGCAGTGGCTGAAGAAATCGGTGCGAATTTGAAGCAGCCGGCCGTGATCGTGACCAAGTCGACCGTTCCGGTCGGAACAGGTGACGAGGTGGAAAGAATCCTCGCGGCGGCCAATCCCGGCGTGCAGTTTGCGGTCGCTTCCAATCCAGAGTTCCTGCGCGAAGGCGCCGCGATCGGAGACTTTAAGCATCCGGACCGGATCGTTGTCGGGACCGAGGATGAATGGGCCCGGCAGGTAATGCGCGAGGTTTACCGGCCGTTGTTCCTGAACAAATCGCCGATCCTGTTCACCAGTCGCCGCTCTTCCGAACTGATCAAATATGCTGCCAACGCCTTCCTTGCAGTCAAGATAACCTTCATCAACGAAATGGCCGACCTGTGCGAAAAGGTGGGCGCTGACGTGCAGGACGTGTCACGCGGGATCGGCATGGATGGGCGGATCGGGGCAAAGTTTCTGCATGCGGGACCC
>JAFLDC010000438.1:0-1626 GCA_017302775.1 Sphingomonadales bacterium | reverse complement strand
GCTGGCCTTGCTTAAAACCGCGGAAGACTATGAAGCGCCGACCCGAATCGTTGAGGCAGTGGTCAAGGTCAACGATGCGCGCAAGCGCGCGATGGGGCGCAAGGTAATTGAGGCTTTGGGCGGGATGGATGCGGCGCGCGGTAAAAAGGTCGCATTGCTTGGCCTGACGTTCAAACCAAATACTGACGACATGCGCGACGCGCCGAGCATTGCCATCGCGCTGGCCCTGGCCGATGCTGGCGTCGAAGTAGCCGCCTATGACCCGGAAGGCATGGAACTCGCCGCGCCATTGATGCCCGAAGTAGCGATGAAGCCCAGCGCCTATGCCGCCATCGAAGGTGCTGACGCGACTGTGATCGTCACGGAATGGGACGCATTTCGGGCGCTCGATTTCGAACGGATAAAGCGGACAGCAAAGGCGCCGGTCCTGGTCGACCTGCGCAATGTCTACGATCCGGCGGAAGTGCGCGCCAAGGGCTTTCGATATTCAAGCGTCGGCCGCCCCTGATCGGCGCTCACCGTGCTTTGATCCGGCTGGTCAGATGGAACTGCCAGCAGCGATCGCAGCGATAAGCGCGCAAGGGGATATCGGCCGTTGCAGCGGCGGCGACCGCCAGCTCGCGCATGGCATAGCGTGCCTTTTGGGTGCATATCCTCAGCCGCGTTCGCCTCGCCACTTCTCGATACCCCATATGTCGCCAGGGGGCCTGTAAGCCGGGTTCTGTAGCACGGACGGTATCCCACAAGAGACCGTATCCGCGCTGGCAGCCATTCCTCTAGGCCTTATGTCGCCACAAGGCTCAAGCGACCAACCCGGGCGGTCGGTGCGAAACACACCAACTGATCGTCGCCGACCAGCGCGCCGCCCCTATTCGGTCTTGCTCCGGGTGGGGTTTGCCATGCGGGGACTGTTACCAGCCCCCCGGTGCGCTCTTACCGCACCCTTTCACCCTTACCTCATGAATGAGGCGGTCTGCTCTCTGTGGCACTTTCCCTGGGCTTCCCTGCAAGCAAGTCGCCCGGCGGGCGTTACCCGCCACCCATGTTTCGTGGAGCCCGGACTTTCCTCGGCATCTTGCGATGACGCGGCTGCCCGGCCCCCTGGCGCAAGCGACTCTACGTCAAAGGACCGCTGGCAGCAAGCTGTCGGTCAATTGGGAGCGCTCGGCAACCAAGCCGGTCGTTCGCCATCTATTACACTCGTTGCCGTCGATCTATGATGTCGGCACCATCGCCGCCTACCGCGACTTGCCCGAGTCCCGGTCGAGCAGAAGCGAAAACAGGATCGCAGAGCATTCCCCGTCAACCTGGCCATCGATGATGTGCGGGCGCCAGCGGCGCTGGAAGGCGCGCATCGCGGCAGCCGGGTCCGAGATGTCATAGCCCCAGCGTTCCAGCGCGAGGAAAAACGCCCCGTCATTCTCGTAAGGGCTCGGCATTGTCACCCGCGGTGTCTTCAGCGCCAGGCGGTGCGCCGCGAGCAAGTCCCAGTCGAACAGCTCGCCCGGATCGTCCTTGCGGGTCGGGGCAATATCGGAATGACCGACCACGTTGGCGCGGGGGATGTCGTGACGCTGAACCATATCGGCGAGCAGCGGCAGAAGTGCCTCCATCTGTGCGTCGGGG
>JAFLDC010000437.1 GCA_017302775.1 Sphingomonadales bacterium | reverse complement strand
ATCGAGTTCCCAGGCGGCCAGCCCCACATCCACCTGATACAGACTGCCGATTTGCGTCTGCCTAGTCACATTCAGGTCGGCCGGTAGGCGCGCGCGGCTGCCATCAACGCTGGCCGCAATGGTCGGCAACTGGTCAGCTCGCTGGATGCCATAAGCGGCCCGGGCTTCCGCGACGCGCAGTACCGCGATTCTCAGGTCGCGACTGTTATCCAGTGCCCGTGCAATGAGCGCCCGTAGATGTGGATCAACGAAATAGTCGCGCCAGGCGATTTGGGGGGCGATGGAGCCATCGGACATTGCACCGGGTTGACTCTCTGTATCGGCGGGATACGCCGAGGCGACCGGCAGCGTCGGAGTTTCATGGCGGGGGGCCAGTGAGCAGCCGGTCACTGCCAGAACACCTGCCAGCGCACACAGGGAGGCTACGCCGCGCAGTTGTCCATCCAACTGCATTCGGATGGGCGCGTCTTCTCGCCGGATAGAAGCGTTCATCATCTTCTTGCTCCTTGTTACGAAGTCTCTGCGTGTAGCCACACAACATGCCTCGTCCCTCTCTCAAGGAAAAAAGTAGCTGGCTCGCAGTTGCACATAGTCCTGACCTGGGTTGGGCTGCTTGATGTCGGCATTGGAGTAGTGAGTTAGACGCAGCCCAAGCAACCAGGGTGTGCCCTGCAGTCGATGGAACAAGCCGACCGAACTGCCGAACTGAAATGTGGTCGAGATGTTTTTGTCGCCAAGATGGGTACCCGAAAACACGTTCGCGCCAACACCCAGTTCGACCCCGGTATTCGAAGCAAACCACCAACGTGCAAAGGGCGTGACGCCAACATGCAACAGATCGCGGTTGGACTGGCCAGAGGGTGCGCGCACCATCCCCAGCGAGTATTCCAGGCTCACGTCGAGGGGATGGACTGCTAACTCTCCTTGCCAGAAAGGTGCGGTTTGATAGCTCAAGGCAATACTGTGATATCCATCGAGGCTCCCGGCGAGCCCTCCCAACTCATCCGCATGGACGACGTGACTCGCGGCTACCAGCGTTGTCAGCACGAAGACAACAACCGTGCGCGGCAGAGTGTTTTTATCATTCGTCATGTTTCTCCCTCGTTATCGGACAATTGAAAACCCCACCCTCACTTGCGTCCCACGGTCCAGATTGTAATCGAGCAGGCTTTCACCGTACCCCTTGAATAACTGGAAGTACAGGAAGCCGCCCGTGCGGGCGAAAAACGGTTGGCGTAGCGGGTAGGAAAGATCGAACTGGGCGCTGCCATGCCCTGAGGTACCGTTGCGCAACTGCGTTGCCAAAAGCCAGCCGTTCTCGCGGCCATAGCGGAGAATCCAGTCCGCGTAACCCCGGTAGCGCTGGATGTCCGGGTTGTCTGATTTTTCCAGATAGCCATAAACCTTGGGTGCGAAGATCAACGTGCGTCCATCCAAAAATCCGCTGCGCCAGACGGGCTGCGCAAAGAGCGTGTTGATGCTGCGCGAACTCACGCCATCCTTGCCGTTTGATTCGTGCTCGAAACCGGCGCGCAGCACCTCGGGCATCAGGCGGCTCTCACCGTGAGTCTCTCCCTGCCAAAAGAGACTGGGCCGGTAGCTGGTATCGCGAAATGGCGACGAATTGGCGCCCAGATCCCAGATTGAAGTCTGCGTATAGCCGAAATGCAGACGAGATAGAAATGGAATCCACTGCACCGGATGGCTATCAGGGTCGAAAAGCCGGTACTTGAAGCTCAATTGGAACCGGGCAGTGGCTCCGCCACCGCCACCCACGACAAAGTACATGGGCTCATTGGCCGACAACGCCGGTTCGTCCGCGGCAAATAATTTGCTGCCTGTACCGCTGGATCGCGTGACGGGCGTCGCGTCGCTATACATGGGCGCACGCATCCGCTCGATCGGATCGGCGGCAGTGACCACGAGGGCCAGCCGGTTCGATTCGGCTCCAGCCAGATGTGCCCGAACCAGCCCTGATAGATGGGCAGGCAATACCCCGCGATACGTTCGGCGTGTGTCCTCTGTCAAAACCGGATCTACAATAGCAAGTTCCACTTCCAGCGCTCTGTCGTCGCGCACTAACCTGAGCCTGAGAGTGTCCGGCCAATCCGCCTGCGCCGCCGGTTTGACGATATCGAGCATGATCGGTGCCCCCGCGCGCGCAGTCTCGTCGGGAGTGGCGATCAGCCAAGCTGGCGCCGCGGCGGCGGCGGGTAGTGCGACCAAGCACAGACAGAGATACGCGGCTAGCCTCATCGAAGCGGCCAGCGGCAGCAGGCCGCGAAGTCTAGCGAGCAATTCATGATGTTTCCCCCCAAGTTCTAACAAAGCTCGGAAGATTCAATGGCGACAAGCAGACTGCATGGTAAATGATCAAGCAGCCGAGACCCGATCGAGTTGCCTAACCAGCGGGACAGCGCACCCCTTTCGGTGTGGCCGAGCACCACCAGATCGGCGTCGATTTCGTGCGCGTAGGCGGCGATTTCGCTGGCCGGGTCGCCATCGCGAACGCAGACCACGACGGTCAGCACCAACCCGCGCAGCTCGGCAACGGCGCGCCTGATGGCCTCTTCCAGGTGCAGCTGTTCCACACCCCAGACATCTTCCGTGCCCACTGCCTCGGCAATGGCCATGCTGCCGGTTGTCTCAACGATGCTGAGCAAATGCAGCTCCGCTTTGCAATCTTTGGCGATATTGGCCCCTTGATGCAGGGCGGCCATGCTAAAACTCGATCCGTCATAGGCCAGTACGATTTTCTTGTACATGCTGTCTCTCCGTTATTATTGATCGTTCCCGATCTGGATTATTTCGCAATATTCTTCGCGATAACCGTGTCGGCCATCTTGTCGGCGTCCTGTACCAGTTGGCCGAGCGATTGTGTCGCATAGACGGGAACAGACGGCATGGCTGCACCGAGCACGGCCCCATCGCGTCGATGTGTATCGACGGTGACCGTCGCCGACAGACCAACGCGCAACGGATGCTCGGCAAGTTCCTTCGAATCAAGCGCGATACGCACT
>JAFLDC010000436.1 GCA_017302775.1 Sphingomonadales bacterium | reverse complement strand
CCGTTCCGACGCGGCTGGAAGCGATTGCTGCACGCTTCCCCGGCCAGGCCGAACCCTATTATGAGTTGGCGATGGCGCACCGCTGGCTGGGCTCAAAGGCATCCGCCGAGCAACGCGACATCCATGCTGCCAAGGCCGAGGCCGCGATTGATCGCGCCCTGGCGATCAACCCCCGCCATGTGCGCGCCAACGTCATCAAGGCCGACTATGTGATGCGCCGTCTGCGCGCCCAGCAGGACCGGAGCCCGGAACACTGGTCTGCCGCTCGCGAATATCTCATCACCGCGAACCGCGAATCGAGCGACGATCCGATGGTGCTGGTCGGCTGGTACGACAGTTTCGGCCTGCAGGGCCGCAAGCCAAGCCAGACCGCACGTGACGGACTTGCCCGGGCCTTTGAACTCGTTCCCGAACAGCCAGAGATACGTGCCCGCTATGCGTATGACCTGGCTCAGCAGGGCCGCTTTGACGAGGCCATCAAACTAGCGGAAACCCTGGCATTCAACCCGCACGGCGGCAATCAGGGTGACCTGCTGCTTGAACGGATCAAGGCCATGCGCGACCACAAGGCTGCAGCGCCGACCGACCGGGACAAGATTGCGGGATAACCGGCGATCGCAACTCAGCAGCTGCAACAGCCTGAGCAGAAGTGAATGCGGTCTGGAAATGCTGCGGCCTTTATCGACTGGCAGAACTACGCTATTTGAATAGGATAATGTGGCGAAATCACGAAGGGGCAAGCGATGCGAATTTTGTTGGCGGCAGCGCTATTCGCAAGTTCGACCCCGGCCTTTTCCGCAGTTTGGCGTGAAGCGGATACTACACATTTCAAAATTGTCAGCGCCGGTGATGAAAAGGGGCTGCTGAAATTTGCTTCGCGGCTGGAAACGTTTCACACTCTGCTACGTCTTGCGACGGGTGCAAACGAAGCTGACAAGCCTATTGTAAAGGTGCGAGTTTACCTGGTTTCATCGATTGGCGATGTTCAGCGACTTTACGGAAATTCCAACGGCGACGTTGCAGGATTTTACAGCCCGCGCGTGGACGGAGCCTTTGCGGTTGTGCCGCGGTCGACTGGCGATGGCATCTTCACCGGTCAATTGGTCCTGTTTCACGAATATGCGCATCATTACATGCTGCAATATACCCCGGCAGCCTATCCATCCTGGTACGTCGAAGGTTTTGCCGAGATTGCCTCAACCGCGTCGTTTGAACGTGCCGGGGCCATCACCTTCGGCAAGGCCGCGTTGCACCGGCAATACGAACTGGAAGCGGGAACCAGTTATCCGGTCAGCAAGATGATTGATGGCACCTATATGAAGGATCGGGCCAAGGGGCGCGGTTGGAGCTATGGTGATGCATGGGCGCTCAGCCACTATCTGACCTTCACCGATAAGCGCAGAGGACAGTTCCGCGGCTACCTCAACGGGATCAACAACGGCAAGAAGATGCGCGAGGCCGCCGAGGTATTTGGCGATTTGAATGAACTGCAGCGCGAAGTAGGATCCTATTTGGCAGGCGGCAGCTTTCCCTATCGGGCTGTACCGATCCCTGAGGGAGCCGTAAGATCGATCAAGCTGCGCGAACTCGGTCTCGCCGAAGCGGCCCTGATCGACATGAGCATCGAGTTTGAGAGGCGCACCGAACTACCAACGAAAGAAGACGGCGAATCTGATGCCGTCTTCGAAAGGAGGCTGACCAAGGCCAAGCAGGAACGCAGCGACTGGATTTCAAAGATCGAAACAATCGCAAACCGCAATAGCGCTGATCCTGTCGCCTGGCTGATGCTGGCAGATGTACGCTGCGAAATTGAAGAGTTTGAAACGTGCGAAACAGCAGCCGATCGGGTTCTCGCCATCGCATCCGGCAATCCCCGCGCGTTGGCGCGCAAGGCCGAAGCGATCATGGGCAAGGCTGCCGACCTGCCATACGACCAGCGTAAGGCCAGGGTTTTGGCTGCGCAGGAACTCTTGCTCAAAGCCAATTCCATTGATTCCAACGATCCGGTTGCGCTCTACCTGTTCTACAAAAGCTTCGGAAAGATGGGCGTAGGCGCGGATTCCGATGGGCTGGAGGCCTTGTTGACGACCGTGCGGTTGGTGCCGCAACTCCCTGGGCCAAGGCTCACGCTCGCACAGGAATTCATGCAACGCGGGCGTTTGCGGGAAGCCCGCCTAATCTTGCGGCCGCTGGCCTATTCCCCGCATGAGAACGCCGCCGCACTGCGCGCGCGTGCCTTGCTGGATGAGGTTGAAAGCAAACTGGCCGATACCTAACCCGGTTTTGCCCGCCGCCATATCGGCTGCACCAGGCCGCCGCGCTGGATTGCATGTCGCAACATCACCAGACCGGCCAATGTCGCCACCAACATGGCCACCACACTGGCCTCCAGCCCGAAGTCGCCGCCGGTCAACCAGTCCGGCCCAACCCTGCGCGTGATCAGCAGACCGAGCGGAGTCTCACCGCCTGATACTGGCGCGCTGAACACCCAGCCTTGCGTGAAATTCCACGCCGCGTGAATACCGATCGGCAACCACAGCCGCCGCGTCAGTAAAAAAGCCGCGCCCAGCAGGATGCCTGCTTCAATCGCGATGGCAAAGGAGCTGAACCACGAAGCCCCGGGATTGCTGATGTGGGCAATGCCGAAAAATGCCGAGGTGATTGCCAATGCCGCCCAGCTACCCAGCAATGCTTCAAGTTGGCGCAATAGCACGCCTCGAAACCCGATTTCTTCAAACACACCTGACAGTACCGCCATGGCGAGCATGTCCCACAACTGTCCCGTGCCGCGCACCCCCAGAACCTCGAAGCCACCAAGCATGGCAACAATGCCCGTCATCGCGCTGAACAGAAGAAAGCCCATGAGCAAGCCCTGGCCCAGTTCGCGCGGCGCGGCAGCGAGCGGCATTTCCCGATCGGGAACATTTTCGATCAGCCGCTTGTAGCCTTTCCAGAGCATCACCGCGACGACGGCGAAGGCCAGCGCAAACAACGTTTGCAGGGGCGTCCCATCAAAGACGGAC
>JAFLDC010000435.1 GCA_017302775.1 Sphingomonadales bacterium | reverse complement strand
TTCAGCGCGGCGTGCATGCGCACGATGCTGCGCAACGCCGAGCGCAACCCCAGTTAGCGTCGCCCCGCCTCACGGCAGGGCATACTCGATATCACCCCCAGGGGGCACTGCGACCTGCGGGAGCGATGCGGCGAAATTGGGCGGTAGCGAGCGGGTTCGAGCCAGGTCGGCCGTTTCGACCAGCACGCGCACGTGGGCCGGGAACGTCGTTGGGTTCACCAGCCGCAAGCGGCGCCGCGAATCATCGGTCCACGCGGCCTGGACGTGATCGAGAGCGCAAAGGAGCCCCGTGTCCGGCTGGGGGTAAACTCCCGGCAAATCGCACCAGGTCAGCATGAGTGCGACCTCGCACCAGCAGGAGTAGGCTGACTGCTCGCCGAGCGCCTCCGGCCACGAGGGTGTGGTGTTGACCCGTTCGCACATCCATCCCGCTGGCAAGTGTGGCAGCGGATGCGCCCAGGGCAGGCGGGCCGGGATCGGGCGGTCGGCCCGCGAAACATACTGGGGCAGGGCGTGCGCGATGTCACGCAGCAGGTCGAGGAGCGGCACGTCTCCGCTGGCGCGGAAGGTGCGCAGGATGCCCTGGCCGGAGAGCGTGCAGATCCCGGGCACCCCGCACTTGTTCTGGGCATTGGCCAGCAAAGCACCGCGCGCATCAATGCCAAGGGTGCCCAAGGCGGAGCCGGGCGGGAACTGATAGGGGTAGGAAATAGCCCAGGAGGCCGCCTGGTGACAGGCCTGCCGCGCGGATTCAAGCCAGCCGGTTTCGCGGGTGTGCTCGTGGAGCAAAATGAAACTCTCGATGAGACCGAAGATGGATTCGCCATCCGGGGCCTGCACGGCGTCACCCGGCCCGCCGGTCGTGACGCCCCAGGCAAGATCGTGGTCGCGGTAATGCGCGGCCGCTGCGCGGGCGACGCCGAGATAGCGCGGCTCGCGAAAATGCTGCGCGGCGAGTACGAGCGCTCCGGGGATGAGTGCGCCCGAGGTGGAGCCGCGGATCATGAGGCGTCCGGTGTCGTAATTGAGCTGGAAACCGAATTCGCCCTCCTGCTCCCACACCTCGCACAAGGCCGTGGCAGCCCGCTGGGCGGCCGTGCTCCATGCCGCGGGGATCGCTTCGCCCCGCTCGTGGAGGAGTTCGAGTTGACGCAGCACGAAAAACAGCGTGTCCCCCTGGCGGCGCACCAGGCACCACGGTTCGTCCCAACCCTCGCAACCGTCGCCTTTCCAGGCCCCATCGTCGCCCATGATGGCCTTGAACAATCCGCGCTTCGAGAGGCCGCTCTTCAGGATGAAGTCGAGGTTGCGCTTCGCCCGCGCCTGCGCGGTCGCATCGCCCGCCTGCGCCATCGCGTAGGCGGTCGCCCCGCCGCCGACCCAGCCATTCTGCCAGAACTGCGTGAACTGCCCGGGCAGCCAAGGCAGGCCAATCCGGTACAATCCGCGCTCCTCGTGCCAGTTGTCCGCATTGTGCTTGGCGGAGATGAGGTCCCACGCGGCCGAAAACGGCAGTACATCCGGCGCGGGCCGGCCGGCCTCAGGAAATAAGTTGGTGCGGTGATGAAACAGGCGGGCGAAGAGCCCGGCTGCGTCCCGGCATTCGAAGTGATGCATCTCAAAGACAAGATGGATCGACTCGCCGGCACGCAGGCTGACCGGCCGGGCATTTTCGGGATGGAGGTGGACGGCGGACAATTTCCCGATCCCGGGCTCGGCATCGTCATCGTCGGGCAGCGGGTGGACGAAGCCCGGGGTCAGGAGGAGGATCTCGGCGCTCGTGCGTGCGTCATTCTCGATCACCTCAAGCCCATAGGGGCCATGGGCGGATGCCTGGGGCGTGAGCCAGAGCCAACCCTGACTGCGCGCGGGGCAGTACAGGCCCATGCCAGGCACGGCGGAGGTCTGATCGAGGTGAGATCGACCGAGATCGGCGGACAGACGCGGCACGTCACCGATGTCGAGGTGGAGCCGGCGTCCGTTTTGCCCGAGGTCGCGGATGTGGGGCGGGTAGGGTCGGCGAAGGGCGGAGAATCGGTTGCCGGCATAGACAGCCCCGGGAATCAACACGTAGTTGGCTGGATTCCAGTTGGCGTCTGTCCAGCGCAGGCCGGCGGTTATGTCCGGCGCCGAGCCGGACTCGACCGTGGCGCGAACTGTCCAAGTCTCGATCCCGGGAGCGGTTGTCTGCACTTCGCAATCCAATAGCCAACAGGCTCCGGCGAATTCCGCCCAGGTTGTGCGCCCGGGCTCCAGGGGTGGCGTGGCCAATTCGATGCGCACGCGGCCGGCATGGCGGGCCAGCGCGAAAGTGACAGGAAGGGGCGACATGCTGCTGGGGCATCGTTGCCGGGGCAACGGGCGCAAGGCAAGGGCAGTGGCTGATTGAATTGTCTGGATGACGTATGCCGCGCGGGATTTGCTTCGGAAGTGATGCTCCTTCCGACCAGCACCCCACTGGTTAATCGGCCTGCCAGTTTCAGTCTGCCATGAGCTGGCGACGATTGTCCGTCCACGGCCTGCGCTGGGCGCTCCGCGCCGGGATCGGACAAGTGGTGGCGCATCGGGACGAGCTGAACCGCATCAACGTCTTTCCGCTGCCAGATCGCGACACGGGCACCAACCTGGCTTCAATGCTCGGAGCTGTCCTGCCCTCGCTGCACCGGCGTCCGCCAGCGGACGTGGCCGGTCTTTTCCGCGAGGTGGCGACCGAGGCCGCCGATTCCGCCCGCGGCAACGCAGGATCGATCCTCGCGCATTATTTTCATGGTCTGGCGGCCGCGCTGCCGGCCGGCTCGCCGGTGACCTTGCCGGTCCTGGCACGCGCCTTGGCGGCCGGGGTGACGGAAGCGCGCCTGACCCTGGCCGACCCGCGAGAGGGCACGATCCTCACGGTAATGCAGGCATTTGCCGAGGCCGTGCAGGCTCAGGTCGCAGATGGGGAAGTCAGGCTGGGACTGGCCTTCCGGCATGCGCTAACGGTCACCCAGGTCTCGCTGCACCGCACCAAGGACCAGATCAAGGTGC
>JAFLDC010000434.1 GCA_017302775.1 Sphingomonadales bacterium | reverse complement strand
ACCAGGCGGGTCCGCTTCATCTGCATCCCGGCCACAGTGGTGCGCTGCGGCACCCGGTAAAGCTTGAGGTCGCCCAGCTGTTCCGGCGGCGGGGGAGGCGCGGGAGCAGCGACAGGTGCCGGGGCATAGAGCATCGCACCCTCGTTTCGGCTTCTCGCGGCTGTTACGACGATCGCCCCGTCCGCGTCGATATAACTGCCGCCGTAAGGTTGCTGTGTCTCCTGACCGAGCAAGGGCCGCACCAGTTTGTAGGGCCGCTCGGGTTTGCGCGGAACGTCGTGCGTACGCTGCGCCGGCCAGCAGCGCGCCACCACCTGTGGCTGATTGTTGATGAACCGCTTGACATATGCCCGGTTAAGCCCGCCGGCGACGATCTGCGTGCGGGCATTGGGCAAGGACATGCCATTGCCATTGGCCAGCGTGATCCATCCGCCGATGTCCATCGTCTTCCCATCGGGATTGATATGAGCCGTATAGCTGGCGCTCCAGTCAAACCCTTGGGCGATATAGGTCAGCGTCACCGTCGTCACGATCGGGCGGCTGCTGTTTGTCATCACGGACAGGGTAGGGCGGGCCGAAAGCCCCTCGGCTCCGCTTGAATAGCGGAACGTCTCAGGCAATCCCGAGCAGCGCAGGCTTTCATTGCCTGACGCCGTTTTGAAAACCACTCCGTCCGGGCTGGCAGAGATGATTTCGGCCTTGACCTGCACCGGCTTGCCGGTGACGGGATCGGTGCGGGTCAGCATCACCGTCTTGCCGCGAACAGCCCGCATCAGCGATGACGGAGAAAGCAGGGCGGCATCGCGGTTCTTTTCGATCACGCCGCCGGGCAGGCCCGATACGATCGCGCTTTCCGGCAGAATGCCGTCAACCACCCCTTCAAACCGCAGCGTGCTGCGTCCGGCGGGCAGGCGCACCGTGCGGGTCTCCGTCACCACCGCAAATCCGCCCAGGCTGTCGAGCCGGATCGAACCACCATCGCGGTAAGGAGCGCGGTAGATCGTGACCGATATGTCGGACGGATCCGACGCGGCCACGTCCTGCACCTGTGCCTGCGCAGGCAGGCCAGCGGCAAGGGACAGGATGAGAGCAAACAGCCAGCGCATCGGCCGCGGCCTAGTAGCGGGTATCGAAGGTGGCGTTCAGATCAGTCTTTCCGTTGGCCGGGACGGTAACGGTCCAGACCACGGAATCGGCATCAGGCCGCTCGCTCTTCAGGCTTTCACTGGCGATCCGCACTTCGCCCCACAGGCCGGATTGAATTACACGCACCGTCACGGGCTTGGGCAGGGCATTGCTGACCGTATAGCGCATCGTGGTTTTCCAGCGCCGATCGTTGACCTTGGTGCGCGCCTCGACCACCGGCTGCACCTTAACGTCGAATGCCTGGCCAGTGCTGATCGACAGTTTGGACCCCATCGGGGTGTGCCCGATTGCATGTTCGCCGATAAATTGGGCCTGTCCGCGCGAATCCTTGATGTAGAACCGGACCACCCCGGCGGGCAGCTGATCGCCAAGCCCACCCTTGGCCGAATTGGAAAACTGATAGACAGTGGCCGCGCTGATCGGCGTTTCGGAGTTTTGCAGCCAGCCGAACCGGGCTTCATAACCGTGCTGTGCCGGCGCCCCCTGTACGTCAAGGAAGCTGACCTGCTTGGTCTGGAGATTGGCAATGGTCGTCCGCTTGGCGAGGGGGTAGAGGTAGTAGTCACCCAGCCGTTCACGCGTGCCGCTTTCGGTACCAGCTTCAACCAGACCGTCACCGTCATCCGGCTGTTGGTAACCACGGCGCGGGGGCTGCCCCAGCAGCCGCGGATTTCCCGCAACCAGCACCGTGCGCGCATTGTCGTAAGTCGTGCCGGAGTTGTTGGTCAGCGTGACCCAGCCCTGCACATCGATCGACCCCTTGTTTTCATCATACAGCGCAACATAGTCCGCCCGCCAGCCAAGGCCTGGCGTCAGATAACGCAGGGATGCTTCACGGGTGCCCGGCGCGCCGACCACCGTCATCGACAGGGTAGGGTCCGCCCGCATGTTCGGCGGCACCTTGTCAAAAATCACGCGAACCGGCAGGCCATCGTCGCGCAGCACTTCGATCCGGTTGCCGATCTGCAGCACGACCCCGCCATTGGCAGCCAGCACCACCGCCTGTTCGCGCGTTTCCGCGCCGGTTGCAGGATTGGTGCGGACCAGCGTGATCGTTTGGCCAACGGCATTTTCCATAATCTTTGCCGGTGACAGCAGATCGTAATCGAAATTCTGTTCGACGATCCGCAGGTCACCCGCCGCCAGACTTGCCGTTTCGGGGCGGATTTGCGCCGACACATTCTTGAATTCGATCTTCTGGACGGTGCCGTCGAAGGTGATCGTGCGGGTGTCCTGCACCAAGGCCTGGTTATCGGCGTAGATCGTGATGTCGACCCCGGTTTCGGCAGAAGCGGCGCTCGCTAGCGCGAGCAGTGATACGGCGGCGATTGTCATCAGGCGCGACATGAAAAGTCCCCCAGTTGATTTATGAGATAAGGTAACATTGTATTCTGTCAGTCCGATGAACGGCGGCCGATATTTCCACGCTTGCAAATTGATCGGGCTGGGGCAATCAAGAATGCGGGATTACGCGCAATTTGCCACTCTCGATTTTTGGGGACACCAGATGAAATCACTGCTTCGTACTGCCACCGGCTTGGCTGCATTCGCCTCGCTTTCGTTGTTGCCGGCTCCGGCGGCAGCTCAGACTGCGGAATACGATACCGCCCTGTATGACCTGATGCTGGATTGTGCGACGCTGCAGGTAATCTTTGCCTCAGCGGGCAAGAATGACGCCGAAAAAACGGATTCCGCCAATATGGGTGCGGCATATCTGATGGCTGCCGAAACGCTGTCCGGGACGCAGATTGCTGATCTTGGCAAGGTCCTTACCCCCCGCCGGGAACGGATCATGGGCTGGATTACCAGCAAGAACCCCAATTCAATGAAGCTGGTGAAGAGCTGCGCGTCGATCTTTACCGTGCACAAGAACTACAGCGAAATG
>JAFLDC010000433.1 GCA_017302775.1 Sphingomonadales bacterium | reverse complement strand
GATCCAGGTGCCTTCACCGATCCAGCCCAGCCGTTGCAGCTTGTCCAGCGCAACCGCACCGGCACCGCTGCCATAGGGAGGGTCAAGCAGGATCAGGTCAAGCGGGGTCTTGGCGGGACCAAGGGCCAGGACCGAACCGGCTCGTACATCGCAAATATCCGCCGCGCGCAGTGCCGCGATATTGGCGCGCAGCGCGCGAATTGCCGCCGCATCCTGATCCACAAACAGGCATGAGGCCGCCCCGCGTGACAAGGCTTCAAGCCCCAGCGCCCCCGATCCGGCAAACAGGTCGGCCACGGCCAGCCCTTCGAAGTTGCCCAGGCGGCTGATCAGCATGGAAAACAGCGTTTCGCGGGTTCGGTCCGAGGTCGGGCGCGTTGTTTCTCCGGCTGGGGCGGCCAGCTTGCGCCCACGCCATTGACCGGCGATGATCCGCAAGCTCATGCGCGCGGTCCCGGCTTGCGAGGGCCGCGCCTGGGCCCGGTCGGCTTGCCAGAGCCCGCCTTGTGGGGATCGGGGAAGCGAGTACCCGCCTTGCGCGCCGCTGGCTTGCCGGCAGCCGGTTTACCCCGCGATGCCCGGGATTCGGCGACGCTGACGGCATTTTTCGGCTTGGCACGGGCCATTCGCGCGCGGGCCTGTTGCGGCGCGGACATTGCCACGTCCGGCGCAGTGCCGCCCAGCAGCGCACGGCGAAACCGCTCTACCTCGACCTGGCGAATTTCGGTGGCCTGGCCGCGCGGCAGATCGAGCAACTGGAACGGACCATAGGATGTCCGCAGCAATCGGCTGACCTCCAGGCCCAGATGCTCGAGAACCCGGCGAACTTCGCGGTTCTTGCCTTCGGTGATCGTCACCTCGATCCATTGGTTGCGCCCGGTGCTGCGTTCCAGGTTGGCGTCGATCTTGCCATAGCGGACGCCGTCAATCTCAATGCCTTCGATCAGGCCTTCGAGCTGAGCCTGGGTCACATCGCCAAAGGTGCGGGCGCGGTACGTGCGCGGCAGGCCGGTTGCGGGCAGCTCCATTGCGCGCTTCAGCTCGCCGTCGTTTGTCAGGATCAGCAGCCCCTCGGTGTTGAAGTCCAGTCGGCCGATCGGCATTACCCGCCCGGCATCGGCCGGCAGGGCGTTGCGCAGCGCGGTGTAGATGGTCGGACGCCCGGATATATCCCGCTCGGCGGTCAACAGGCCGGCTGGTTTGTGAAACAGGAATATCCGCGTGGGTTCCGGCGCCTTGACCGGCTGGTCATCCACCGTAACACCGCGCAACGTCTTGAGCACGGTGGCGGGCGTGGTCAGTACTTCGCCATTCAGCTTGATCCGGCCGTCCTCGATCATCCGCTCAACCTCGCGGCGCGAGGCAACCCCGGCACGGGCGAGCAATTTGGCGATGCGTTCGCCTTCGCGGGGCGCTTGGGGAGCGGAGGTCATGCGCGGGCCATAGGCGAGGACGCGCTCCGCGTCACCCCTCTGCCAGCTTCATCTGCTCCTCGCAGATCTCATGGAACCGGCGAATCCCGCCTTCCAATGTCCCGATCGTCAGTTGCGGTACCGCACCGGTCGCCAGACCCTGCTGTCCCAACGCGGCGGCGCGGAAGTCTTCGTTGCCGAACACGCCGCCGTCCAGCAGATCCCATGACCGCTGCCAGTGGCTTTGCGCCTTGTCGGTCTGCGGGGCCTCGGGGATCAGCATGAAATCCTCCACCAGCGTGCGGTCATGGCCTTGCGGCCACAGCGCCATGACGTTGATGTAGTCGGGGCTGATCACCAGCACTGTGGCGGGAAACAACTGATAGGCAAAGGTGCCGACGCGGCGCAGTGCGGCCATATCGGTGAAATCGACCCCGTCCAGCTCCTCGGCCCGGCAGACCAGGCTGCGCTGGTGCGGGCCGATCTGATCGCCGCTGGTTACCCCATCCTTGAAGAACGGGCCGATCGTTGCCGCGTGCAGACGGGCAACGTGGTAACTTTCCAGAAAAGCATCCATGATCAGCTTCCAGTTGGAAGCGACATCGTGCGTCTTGCGGGCGAAAAGATGCAGATCGCGCATGGCGAAGGCATCAAAATCTGCACCGAGGGTGCGGACCTCGGCAAAGTCGGCGTTGCTGACGGGGGAATACCAGATCAGCCCGCCAGCCTCGCAGCTTTCGAGCTCGACCAGTCCGAAATCGGCCTTGTCCAGCCCGGGGAAGGTGTCAGGGCGGGGCAGGGCCAGCAACCGTCCGTCAGTGGCATAGGTCCAGGCGTGGTAGGGGCAGGTCATCCGCCTGGCACATTGCGCCGCATTGCCCTCGACCAGCCGGGTGCCGCGATGGCGGCAGACGTTGCGGAATACATGCGCCTGTCCATTCCCGTCGCGGGTGATCAGCAAGGGGGTGCCCGTCGCGTCGTGCGGAACGGCCATATTCGGTCCAGATATCAGCGCCGACGGGCACAATACCTGCGGAAGACGGGCAAACAGGGTCCGCTGCTCGCGCTGCCAATGCCCAGGATCGGTATAGACTGCCGCGGGAACGGAGCTGATCGCGCTGGCCATGCGGGTGGTCCCGTCGCGGATCGCGGTGGCCAGTGCCAGTTGCGCCGCGGTCGGCCGGGTCCCGGGAAGGGTGATCGTTTGCGACATTGCTCTATCCAATCATGTGGCTTTGGCTAATGTGCCCCGGATTCGCACCGGAGGGAAGATGTCGAGCCAAGAACCTGCAAAACCTGGAACCTTGCGGTTGCTGGCATCTGCTTTCAAAAATCGGAAAACCGGGGTCATGCTGGTGCTGGGCATGGCAGCGGGATTGCCCAACGTGCTGCTGCTCGGCTCGCTCTATGCCTGGCTGGGCGAGGCTGGGGTCAATCTGGAAACGATGGGCGTCTTTTCGCTGATCGGCTTGGCCTATGCTTTCAAGTTCCTGTGGTCCCCCGTGGTGGACCGGGTGCGCTTACCGGGTTTGTGGCGGCTGGGACGACGGCGCAGCTGGCTCGTTCCGATCCAGGCCCTGGTCGGTCTGGTGCTTATCACCCTGTCACGCCTTGATCCCCAT
>JAFLDC010000432.1 GCA_017302775.1 Sphingomonadales bacterium | reverse complement strand
GGCCCGGTCAAATTCGCGCTCAGCCATGGCAACCAGGGCCGAGAAGTAATGCGCCTCGAAACTTCCCGGACGGATTTCGCCAAGGCGAGCGGCAAGCTTGGCCGCTGTGCTGGCTTGGTCGGCGGCCAGAGCGCTTTCGATCGCATCGGCCAGCAGGGCCGGATTGTCTGGATCGACTGACAGATAGCCGAGCAGATTTTCAAGCCGGGAACTGGCAGTAACAATATCCAATCCAAACTCCTGCGGCTATTTCATGCGCGCTATTGCGTATCGACTTTGACCACGTCGAATGACGACAGGTCAATACGTTCCGGTATCTCCGCGACGGAGATCACCGAAAGACGCGGTATCGCCCGCGCGGTCAGCAGACGAATTGCGCGACGCACTTCGTTCCCGCACAGCAGCACCGGCGCGCGGCCGCATTCGATCATGCGATCGGTGATCGGCAAGAGATTGCGGATCAGATTTTCGGCGAGGCGCGGATCAACAATCCGGCCTGGACTGGTCAGCGTGCCGGTCAGTTCATTCTCAAGCCGCGGGTCGAGGCTGATCACCGCAAGATCGCGGTGATTGCCGCGCAACTTGTCGCAGATCGCGAAGCCAATCCGGTGGCGCAACAATTCGGCCAGATCGTCGGGATCGCGCTGATTACGCGCAAGATCGACCAGCTCTTCAAAAATCAGCTCGAGATTGGCGATCGAAACACCCTCGGTAAGAAGATTGCGCAGGACGCGCTGGACTTCGGCAACCGACAGCATGGCCGGGATCAGGTCTTCGACTACTCCGGGATTATGCTGGCGCAGATCGTCGATCAGTTCGACCATCACCGGGCGAGTCAGAAGCCGCGGTGCGGTTGCCCGCGTGGTATCGGCCAGGCAGGCAAACATTGCCCCGACAGGTTCGACGACGTGATACCCCTTTTCGCGCGCCGCAGGCGCCATCTCTGGCGCGATCCAAAAGGCTGGCTGTCCTTGAAACAGGCTTTCAACTTCCAGTCCTTCGATCCGGTCCAACTTGCCATGGGGAGCCACGGCAAGCAGTCTGTCGGCAAAGACCTGCATCAGCGAAAACCGGGTGCCAAACATCCGGACTTCGAAATCGTGCAGCCCCACACCTTCTTCCTCACGTAGTCTGACCGGGGGCAGCGGCGTGCCGAATTCGGTCATGTGAGCCCGGCGCAAGGCGCCGACCCGCTCGAGCAGAAGTTCGCGCCGATCTGCCAGTCCTGCGCTCAATTCCGCACCCAGCAAAATCTCGATGCCATTGTGTCTCTCGGCCGTGGGCAGGGCCGACCGGGTAACAAGGTCTGGATCGTCGTCCGGGACTTGCCGGGCCGTCTTGCGCGCGCGCCAGAGCGCCATGCCGAGCAACGACACGACGATCGCGATCGGCCACTTTGGCATCCCTGGCAGCAGCATCAGCAACATCAGTGCGATGCCGACAATTATCGGGATGCGCGGGATGGACGAGAGCTGCGCGTAGATTTCAGTGGAGAGATCGCGGTCGGCAGAGCTGCGGGTCACGATGATCCCGGTCGCCACCGAGACAATCAGGGCGGGCAGCTGGGCAGCAATACCATCGCCGATCGTCAGGAGCGAGAAGTGCGCGAGCGCGTCGCGCCAGCTCAGGCCGAGTTGCAGAATTCCGATCAGGGAACCGGCGATGATATTGATCAGCAAGATGATGATCGCGGCAATCGCATCGCCTTTGACGAACTTGCTGGCCCCATCCATCGCGCCATAAAAGGCAGCTTCCTGTTCAAGCGCGTGGCGGCGGCGCTGGGCTTCGACTTGATCGATCAGCCCCATATTGAGGTCCGCGTCGATGCTCATTTGCTGTCCGGGCATCGAATCGAGCGTGAAACGTGCAGCAACCTCGGACACGCGCTGGGAACCGCTGGTTACGACGACAAACTGGACGACCACCAGAATGATGAACACCACAAAACCAACGATGTAATTGCCACCTACCGCGAAGGCTCCGACCGCGGAAATGACTTCGCCGGCGTCGGCTTTGGTCAGAATCAAGCGGGTCGCCGCGACATTGATTGCCAGCCGCAGCAAGGTGACGATCAGCAGGATCGAGGGAAAGGTTGAAAAATCGACCGGCCGGCGCACGTAGAATGTCATCAGCAGGATGGTCAGCGCCATTCCGAAGTTGGCGATGATCGCAAAGTCGATCACCACCGGCGGAATCGGGGCGAACAGCACCGTCAGGATGGCGAGCAACGCTCCGACCAGAAGGAGATCGCGGTTGTTCTGATACACGCTCGTAAACATCAGGGTTTGCTTGCCTCACGAAGGGCGCGCTGCAGGGCAATATAAATGTCTGCCACGGGAACGAAATTTGCTTGTCCGATCGGTCGCCCGATCTGACCTTCATTGTAGAGTGCCCGGGCGAGGGCAGGATTACGGACAATCACGATTCCTTCCCGCCGCGCCGTATCGCGCATGCGCCTGGCCCAGAGGTTTCGTCCGCGTGCCTGAACAATCGGCGCATTGCCCTCTTCGGGGCGATATCGCAGCGCGACTGCGTAGTGCGTGGGATTGACGATCAAGACATCGGCTCCTTTGACATTGGCGGCCGCAGCGGCCTGCTTGATGATCTCACCGAGAATCTGCCGCCGCTTTTGCTTTTGCCGCGGCTCGCCTTCGCGTTCGCGGTGCTCGCGCGTAATCTCGCGGCGGCTCATCCGCATTTGCCGGGCAAACTCTCGCCGGGCGATCAGCTGATCGATCAGCGCCATGGCCGCCGCCAGAAAGATGAACAGCAGAAGCAGGCCGCCAGCAGTATCACCAATGACTTCGGCCAGCTGGCGAGTCATGTAGGCAGGATTGATCAGAGTCAGGTGTTCTCCGGTCTTCGCTTGCAGGTCGCGCTTGGGAATATCCAGATAGGGATTCGGTGGCGAGGCCGGAGTCTGTAGTACGTAGACACCGCCATGCTCGGCATTCCACTCGCGAAACGCCTGAACCATGTGAAAAACGTCCCGTCCGTGGGATGTT
>JAFLDC010000431.1 GCA_017302775.1 Sphingomonadales bacterium | reverse complement strand
ATGGCAAGCGTGGCCACATTTGTCACAAAGGAAAGCAGTATCATGACCACCCATGATGGCCTCGCCACCGGCTGGAGCCGCGATCAGATGGCAGCCCGCGCTGCGCAGGAACTGCGCGACGGGTACTACGTCAACCTCGGGATCGGCATCCCTACGCTGGTGGCCAATCACGTGCCTGCCGGAATGACCGTGACGCTGCAAAGCGAAAACGGCATGCTCGGCATCGGTCCGTTCCCGACCGAGGATGAGATCGACGCCGACCTGATCAACGCCGGCAAGCAGACCATCAGCGAGCTGCCGCACTCGGCCTATTTTGACAGCGCCGCCAGCTTCGCGATGATCCGCGGCGGCAAGATCGATCTGACGGTGCTGGGTGCGATGGAAGTTGCCCAGAACGGCGATATTGCCAACTGGATGATCCCCGGCAAGATGATCAAGGGCATGGGCGGAGCGATGGATCTGGTCGCCGGGGTCAAGAAGATCATTGTCGTGATGGAGCACTGCGCCAAGGACGGCAGCGCCAAGTTCATTCCTGAATGTACCCTGCCGCTGACCGGTCGCAACGTGGTCGACATGATCATCACCGACCTTGCAGTATTCCAGCGGGCAGACCACACTGCACCGTTCAGGCTGATCGAACTGGCGCCCGGCGTCAGCGCCGATGAGCTCGCCGCCAAGACGACAGCGCACTATATAAGCTAGGGAGACCGCCAGATGACCATCCGAGTGCACCACCTCAAGATTTCGCGCTCGACCCGGATCATCTGGCTGATGGAAGAGCTGGGCCTGCCCTATGATCTGGTCCAGCACACCCGCGGCGCCGATTTCCGCTCGCCGCCGTCGCTGTATGATGTTCATCCGCTTGGCAAGGCTCCGGCAGTAGAGGTTGACGGCCGGGTGATGGTCGAAAGTTCGGCGATCATCGAATATATTGTCGATCGGCATGGCGGCGGCGGGCTGCTGCCCCCGGATAGCGGCCGGGCCGAATATATCGAATGGCTCCACTTTGCCGAAGGGACGCTCGGCATGCCGATGCTGATGCGGCTGCTCGGGCCGCGGCTGGGCCTGCCCGATGCAGCGCTGGGTTTCATGGATGCGGAACTAAAAAAGCAGATGGACTGGATCGAAGCGCAATTGGACGGCAAGGCATTCCTGTGCGGCGACGCGTTCACCGGTGCCGATATCAACCTGGAATACCTGTTGGAACATGCCGAACAGCTTGGCCTGCTTGCCAGCCGTCCCAATCTGACCCGCTATCTCGCCGATCTGCAGGCCCGCCCGGCTTACCGCAAGGCGATCGAGATCGGCGGTCCCGTAACCTTGCCGCGGAGCTGACAGGATGCACAACAAAGTTTGCCAGCTGACCGGTTGCGAGTTCCCGCTGTTTGCCTTCAGCCATTGCCGCGACGTGGTGGTGGCGGTCAGCAAGGCTGGCGGCTTCGGCGTGCTGGGGGCGACCCGCTTTACCCCCGATCAGCTGGAGGAGGAACTCGCCTGGATCGACGCTCATATTGATGGCGCGCCCTATGGCGTTGATGTTCTGGTTCCTGAAACGATCGACCCGCGTGTTGCCGAATTCGCCGACAATGCCAGCCGGGCAGAGGCCATTTCGGCGGAGCACCGTGCGTTTACCGCCGGGCTGCTGGGCCAGTACGGCATCCCTGTGACGGCGGATGAAGTGGTCCGGTACGAAGGCCGCGCCGGGATCACGCCGGAAAATGGCTATGCCCAGATGGAGGTTGCCTTCCGGCACCCGATCCGGCTGATCGCCAATGCGCTGGGCATCGCCCCGCCGCGGATGATTGCCGAAGGCAAGGCACGGGGCATTCCGGTCGCCGCGCTGGTCGGCGCGAAAGAACATGCGTTGCGGCAGGCCGCAGCCGGGGTTGACATCATCGTCGCCCAGGGCGGCGAAGCCGGCGGCCATTGCGGCGAAGTTTCGACACTCGTTCTGATTCCCGAAGTGGTGCGCGCATTGCAGCAGGCCGGCCACGATATCCCGGTGCTGGCTGCGGGCGGGATCATGACCGGGGCTCAGATGGCCGCAATGATGGCGGCCGGCGCACAAGGCGCCTGGACCGGCTCGGTCTGGCTTTCGACCACCGAGGCCGAAACCAGCGAGGCATTCCGTGACAAGATGATCGCTGCGCGCAGCCGTGATACCGTGCGTTCGCGCAGTCGCACCGGCAAGCCCGCCCGCCAGCTCAAGACCGCCTGGCACGAGGCGTGGGACAGTGCGGACAGCCCCGGCACCCTGCCGATGCCGCTGATGGGCATGGTTTCGGAGCCGAGCTTCCAGAAGATCGAAAAGGCCGTGATCAACGGCAACGAGCAAGCGCGCGAGCTTGTGTCCTACTTTGTCGGCCAGGGCGTCGGTCTGGTCGATCAGGTGCGCAGTGCCAAAGGCGTGGTCCAGGATTTTCGTGAAGAATTTGTCGACGCGATCGGCGCGCTGGTCGGGATGCTGGACGACTGATGCCCTACACTCTGATCACCGCGAACCGGAACTATTCCAGCTGGTCCTTGCGGCCCTGGCTGCTGATGAAGGCATTCGGCATTCCCTTCGAGGATCGACTTGAGCCGTTCACCAAGCCGGATAATCATGACGATTTCCGCAAGTTTTCGCCGACCGGGCAAGTGCCCTTGCTGATCGACGGGGCTCGATCGGTACCGGATTCGCTGGCGATCACGCTTTATCTGGCCGAACGCCACCCGGGTATTTGGCCCTCAGACGAGGAGGCCCGGGTCTTTGCGCAAGGTGCCGTCGCGGAAATGCATGGCGGATTTGGTCACCTGCGCAACGACTGCACCATGAATGTCGGTGTGCGCGTCACGCCAAAGCCGATGAGCGAAGGCCTGCAACGCAACGTCGCGCGTGTGCGGGAGATCTTCGAAAACGGGCTGGCCGGGTTCGGCGGCCCGTGGCTTGCCGGGGCAGAGTTCAGCGCAGCCGACGCCTTCTTCGCCCCGGTCGCTTACCGCATTCGCACCTACGGGCTCGATGTTGGCCGCGGTCAGGACTGGGTCGATCATGTGCTC
>JAFLDC010000430.1 GCA_017302775.1 Sphingomonadales bacterium | reverse complement strand
CCGATACCGGCGGCGAAGCCGGACCCGCCGATTACGCCGATATGCCAGGCCCGATCCATCAGCGGGCGAGGATCCCTGCCATGATGAAATCGATGCAGTGCTCGCGGTAGCGATCTCGCAGTTCTTCGGTCAGCGCTTCGGTATCGTAACAGTGCTTGAGCACCAGCCGTGATGAGAAGAAGCGGTCGCACGCGCCGGTTGTCGTAAAGTAGAACAGCTGCGGATCAACATCGCGGAACACGCCCTGGCGGACCCCATCCTCTATCAGCTTGTCATAAGCGCGGCTCAGCGGGGTGAGGTAGGAATCGGCGATCCGGTGCGCTTCATCCGGATCACTTTCCCGCACCATCCGCATCAGCAGGCGATTGAGATATGGGGTCTGGTAGTAGGTATCGACTACCTTGCCGATGTGGTGCCGCAAGCGTGATTCAGGATCCCATTCCTTTGACATCAGCGCGTCAACCGCGTGAACAATCCCTTCCATGTCGCGATCGAGCAGCGCCTTCATCAGACCCGCTTTGTTACCGAAGTAATACTTGACCAGTGCCGAGTTCAATCCCGAACGGAGCGACAGTTCAGACAGCGAAATATCGACGATGTCACCTTCGCGCATGATGTCAGATGCGGTCTGCAACAGCAGTTCGCGTGCACCGGCGGGAACGTCCCCTTCAACCTGCTTGATCGCTTCACTCATTCGTACGGTGGCTCCCCTCCCCACCATGGGTAGAAATCGGGCATATCGCCAGAAACCCGTAGCGGAAAGGCAGGCGGACGCTTTTCAAGGAAACTTTGCACACCTTCCTTCGCATCGGCGTCTTTCGACAGGCGATAGATCGCCCGGCTGTCGACGCGATGCGCCGCCATCGGATGGGCCCCCGACGGGATGCGCCACAGCATGGCCCGGGTCATCGCCACAGATACGGCCGAGGTATTGTCCGCGATCTCCCGCGCCAGACCGCGCGCTGCGTCGATCAGTTCGCCCTGTGGGTGGACCGAACGAACCAGGCCGCCGCGCAACGCCTCTTGGGCGTCGAAGATCCGGCCGGTCATGCACCATTCCAGCGCCTGGTTGATGCCGACGATCTTCGGTAGGAACCAGCTGCTGCATGCCTCGGGAACGATCCCACGGCGAGCAAAGACAAAGCCATACCGGGCATTTTCGCTGGCCAGACGGATATCCATCGGCAGTTGCATCGTGATGCCAACACCCACGGCCGCGCCATTGCAGGCGGAAATCAGTGGCTTGGTCGACTGGTAAAGCCGCAGCGTCAAAAGACCGCCGCCATCGCGAACGCGTTCGTCAGACAGGTCGGTTACCGCTTCACCGCTGGAAAAGACCGCGCGCCCGTCATCGGGCGTAAGGTCAGCCCCTGCACAGAACGCCCGATCCCCTGCCCCGGTAAAGATCACGGCCCGGACACTGTCATCGGCATCCGTGCGGTGCATGGCGTCGATGATCTCATTCATCATCGTGCCGGTGAAGGCGTTCAGCTTCTCCGGCCGGTTGAGAGTCAGCGTGGCGACGCCATCGCCGATGTGAAGGTCGATCTGCGAATAGCCCATGATTTTCTCCCGGGGAGGATGTCGGGACACGCGCAAAACGCGCCCCGACAAATCTGTCGTCTAGCGCGGCGCCATCCGGATGCCGCCGTCAAGCCGAACGTCCTCGCCATTGAAATACTCGTTTTCAATCATGCACATGGCAAGGTTCGCATATTCATCCGGATTGCCTAGTCGCTTGGGGTTGAGCACCGAAGCGCCCAGCGCATCGCGCACATTCTGCGGTGCGCCGGCCAGCAGCGGCGTATCAAAGATCCCCGGCAGGATGGTGTTGCAGCGAATACCCTCGCTGGCGAGGTCGCGGGCAATCGGCAGGGTCATGCCGACCACGCCGCCCTTCGATGCGGAGTAGGCCGCCTGTCCCATCTGGCCGTCTTCCGCGGCAACGCTGGCAGTGTTGACGATGGCACCGCGACCGCCACCTTCCTGCGGCTCCAGCGTCAACATGCCGGCCGCCGACTTGGCAATACAACGGAAAGTGCCAACGAGGTTGATCTGGATGATCCAGTTGAACGCGTCGAGCGGGAAGTGCTTGATCGAGCCGTCTTCCTTGCTGCGGCTGGCGGTCTTGATCGCATTGCCGGTACCGGCGCAGTTGACCAGAATACGCTCCTGCCCGTGCGCTTCGCGGGCCTTGGCAAAGGCCGCGTCGACCGAGGCATCGTCGGTGACGTTGCATTCACAGAAAATGCCGCCGATCTCGGCGGCAACGGCCTTGCCCTTTTCTTCCTGCAGGTCGAATACCGCGACCTTCACACCCTTGGCCGCCAGCGCGCGTGCAGTCGCCGCACCAAGACCGGATGCGCCGCCGGTGACAACCGCGGCAACCGAATTATCGAGTTTCATGTCAGATTGCTCCCTTGAAGCTTAAACCATTTCCACAATCGTCACGTTGGCGACGCCGCCGCCTTCGCACATCGTCTGCAAGCCATACTTGCCGCCGCGCGCCTTCAGCGCATGGAGCAGCGTGGCCATCAGCTTGGTACCCGATGCACCGAGCGGATGGCCCAGCGCAATGGCGCCGCCGTTAACGTTGAGCTTTTCCGGATCGGCTCCGGTATGCTTCAGCCAGGCCATCGGTACCGAAGCAAACGCTTCATTCACTTCATACAGGTCAATGTCATCAATTGTCAGGCCGGCCTTGGCCAGTGCCTTGTCGGTCGCGAACAGCGGCTCTTCCAGCATGATCACCGGATCGCCCGCCGTCACGGTAAGGGTGTGGATCTTGGCCAGCGGCGTGAGATTGTATTTCTTGAGCGCCTCTTCCGAGACGATCAGCGCGGCCGACGCCCCATCGCAGATCTGGCTGGACGAAGCGGCGGTGATCGATCCACCCTCGCTCAACAGCTTTACGGCGGCGATCCCTTCCAGCGTCGCATCCATGCGGATTCCCTCGTCGACCGTGTGCAAGGCAGGGCCATCGGGGGTCTCGATCTCGATCGGAACGATCTCTGCCGCGAATGCGCCGCTTTCCGTCGCCGCCTTGGCGCGTTCGTG